>JAFGPR010000143.1 GCA_016936095.1 Ignavibacteriales bacterium
ACCGAGGGCCGGAATCGAACCGGCACGGGAACAAGTTCCCACAGGATTTTAAGTCCTGTGCGTCTACCAATTCCGCCACCCCGGCAATTTTTGAGGTGCAAATATAAATATTTTATTCCTTTTCGGCAAATGAAATTTGAATTTTTCACATATTTTTAAGGTCGTAAATTATTATTTTGCTATAATTCAAAATATTTTACAATATTGTAACCAATATTTTAATTTTTAAATGAAATTAACACTTTTAATATTATTTCTTGTTTTGAAAGTTATTTATCCACAAGAGCTTGAATTATTAGACACAGTTGGTAATTTTGATAAAGCAAATTCAATTGCTGTAAATCCAGCAGGTTTTATCTTTATTACCGATGAAAGTTCTAATATGCTATACAAAACGGATACATTGGGAAATTTTATCAAAGAAGTTGGTGGTTATGGATGGTCTGAAATGTCATTCGATACTCCCGTTGACGTTTTTGCAACAACTCTCGATGTTTATGTTTGTGATAAAAATAATAGTCGAATACAATTATTCGATAAAGATTTAAACTATCTCAGTGAATTCAGAACCGATAAAAATGAGAATTCAGATTATAATTTTGCATATCCCATTAGTTTAGGTATATCAAATCAGGGAGATTTGTTCCTTCTTGATGCAGATAATTCAAGAATAATTAAGTATGATATGGTTGGTAAATTTTCGCAAGTGATTGGAGGAAACGAAGCGGGGAGTTTTGCTCTATCAAATCCAAAGAAAATGGCTGTGTCTTCCTATGGAAATTTGTTTGTTATAAATGATGAACAGATTTTTGTTTTTGACCAGTTTGGCAATGGAATACTTAAATTGAATATTGAATTTCATCCTACTAATATTAATATTACAAACGAAAAGCTAATTTTAAATAATGATAAAATTATTAAATATTTAGATTTAATGAACGGAAATAAAAATTTTATAAACTACTCATTAGAGAATTCTATTGATGATGAAATTGTTGAGGGATTAGTTTTTAATCAGCGATTATATATCTTAACTGAAAATCAAATTTATATTTTTAAAATATTGCCGAGTGAATATAAAAATTAAATTAGTATTGTTTACAATCACAACCATCTGGTTAATCCTAATTCTCTACAAAATATTTCTACCATTAAATTCGTTTTTCATAAAGTCATATTTTGTTGTTGATAATATGTTTGGTTTTGTATGTCATCAGCAAGATGATAAATTATTAACAATTTTTGGAATTAAGACAATGGTATGTGCAAGATGTACGGGAATTTATTTCGGTATGTTTGTCGGTTCAATTTACATTTTATTTTTTAATGTGATTAAAATAAAAATTAAAATATTTATTTTTGCATTGTTACCTATTTTATTTGATGTGATTTTTATAGAAATTAACTTATATGCTTATAGTAAATTGATTGCGTTTTTAACAGGATTTATTTTTGGTGTAATGTTATTTTTATTTTTATCAACGGTTATTAATTCATTTTACCTTGAGAGAGGAAGAAACAAATGAAAAAAGTTTTACCTGCATTAGTTTGTGGTTTTGCGGCGGGTGTGTTGCAAGTAGTTCCATTTATTAGAGGACTTTCTTGTTGCCTACTTCTGCCACTTGCTGGAGTATTTGCGATAGTATTATATCAAAAATCTAGTGGAGTTATTGAAAAAATTCCTTATGGTAAAGGGGCTATGCTCGGATTACTTACAGGTGTTTTTGCTGCATTATTTTCAACTTTTTTTGATTCTATTATTTCGTTTATAACTCATAGTAATATTTTTGTTGAAGAATTTGTAAGCATTCAAAAAGCTTTTAATGATTTACCATTTTCCGAAGAAATGAAAAATGAACTTATAAAGATGTACTCAATGATTAGAGATGAGATTGTAAGGGATGGTTTCTCTTTTTGGTATACATCAGGAATGTTAGTTAGCAATTTAATTGCTGGAATTTTGTTTGGTTTACTTGGTGGTTTACTTGGGACGTATTTTATGAATGCTAAAAACTCAAATTATTATTCATCAAGGTGATTTATGATAAGTGCTTTTATTTTCTTTGCTCACTTTATTTTTATGCTGATTATTTTTACAAAAAAATGGCAGGATGAAAAATTATCTACTGGATTAATAAATATTGCTTTAATAATAATTCTTTTTTCAGTTGGTTGGTCTTTAACTTCTTGGATTACTCAAATGATATTTGATGAAAAGGGATTGGGTGTTTTTTTTGACAGGGATACAATAGCACTTACAATTTTAGTTATACCTGAATATTTTTTCTATCGTATTTTCTATGGAAAAGAAAAATCTATTGAATACGAAACGGAAAAACAATAATTGCAGTCTGGTTTTTTTGTTCTTTGTCTTTAGCTAAAGGTTCAAATCTCCATTTCTTCAATGATTGAATTGCTACTTGTTCAAAGCGTGCATCAGATTTTACCAGTGTAAAAATTTGTCCCACTGTGCCATCAGGTAAAATTGTAAATCTTAATTTTACATCAGCATCTTTGTTAACACTACTGGGATATTCTGGTATTATGTAGCTGTAAATTTTTCTTATGTTTTGTCCACCAAAATCTAGATCAAACCCTTCATTGCTATTACCGGGTCCAATTTGATCTTCACCATCTGTCTGAACAAATGGATTGGATTCGTTTGTCGCTTCTTCCTCGTCCTTTGTCGTTTTTTCTGGATCAGTTTTAATGTTATCATCATCTAAATTTTTCACAACAGGGACATCAATTTTCTTATCATCTTTTTTGATTTCCACATCTTTTTCAACTTTTTCAATTGGTTTTATCTCATCAGTCATTTTTTGATTGTTTGATGAACTCATTAAACCAAAATCGGTAAATCCAATAGTAACGAACTCGTCAGTTTCCTGTTCGATATAAAAAGTGATACCAAGGAAAAGAAACATAAACGCCAAATGAATAAATAGCGAAATAAAAAAAGATATTCTATCAGTTTTCATTAGAATAGTTCCTTTTCTGTTTCTATTGTAAACTTATTAATTCCAATGCCTTTTGCAGCATCAATTACTTTTATCACTAAATCAATATCAACAGTTTTATCTGCTCTGATAATTAAATTTGGATCTTCATTTTCAGTGAGTATTAAACTTAATTCTCCTGCTAAAGTTTCAATCGCAACCATTTTTGTACCAAGATATACTTCTTGATTTTCTGTAATCGCAACGACAAATCTTGATGTATTTATTTGTTCATCATTCTTTGAGCCAGGCAATTTGACTTTTACACCTGTTTGAATCACAAATTGCGAGGTCAGAAGAAAGAAAATTAGCAATAACAAAACTATATCAGTAAGCGAAGAAAAATTAAAAATACTCAAAGGTTTATTTTTTACTTCAAATTTCATTTTGCAACCTTATAATTATAATTCCAATTCGATTTCATCTTCAACATCATCAGAAGTTAATTTTTTTGTATCAGTTTTAATCTCTTCTATTGTGTCAACCAAGTCATTTGAAATTGCCTCCATATCCATTACTAATTTCGTGATTCTTGCTGTAAGGAAATTATAAAATGTATAAGCAATAATACCTACAGCAAGTCCGAATGCTGTTGTGATTAATGCTTCCCAAATACCACCAGCAAGGTCACTCGGATTTGCTCCACCTTGCAAATCTTCAATACGCATAAATGCACCAATCATACCAGTAACGGTACCAAGGAATCCAAGTAGGGGAGCAACACCCGAAATTGTAGCAAGCAACGACAAACCTTTTTCTAATCGAGTGATTTCCTGTCTTCCCGCATTTTCAAGTGCTTCTTTTACTCTTTCTCTACCAAGATGATATTTCTTCAATGATTTTTTTATAATATTTGTTATTGGGGATTTCTTTTCGAGGCAATAACTATGTGCACCTGATATATCTCCGTGTTTTAAAAAACCTCTTATTTTAACAATCAATGCTGGAATATTAACTTTTGCTTTTCTGATTACTATATATTTATCAATTATAATTGCTACAGCTATGATTGAAGTAAGAAGAATCGGTAGCATTAACCAACCACCTTTGCTTAATATCGAAAGTAAATTATTTACGGTTTCCATTAAATATTTTTCCTTAGATTTTTATTATAATTTTTTTGAATAATCCTCGGCTTCCTGACGAGATGAAAATTTCCCTATCCTTACTCGATAGAGAACACCTGATTCAGGAGATTCTGATGAAAGTATATAAGCATCATGTCCATCAGATTTTAGTCCGTTAACTAACTTTTGTGCATTTGTCTGTGATTTATAAGCACCAACCTGAATTGAGTAATAACCATCTTCGAAGAAAACCAATTTATCTTGAATAGTATATGAATAAGCAGATTCAGTTTTTGTTGTAGTGGTTTTCGTTGGCTCTTTTTTTTCAGGTAAGTTAGAAAATTCATTTACCGTCTCATCAACATTTGTTTGGGAAATATCAGGTGTCAATTGTTGAATTGTTTGAGTTGTATCAACCAAATTCACAGGAGTTTTGGTGTGAGTTATCTCAGTATTTGTCGTATTTTTTGCATCTCTAATACCTAAAAATGTCTCAACTTTATTCCTGTATCTTTCAGGAATCACGTAAAAATATAATAATAATCCGATTGTTATTACTCCTAAAGCAATAACAATATATTTTAAGGTCTTAGAAATGTGTCTTTCATTATCATATTGTTCTTCGTCAATTATTTTGTGAACATCCTCTTCCTTTTCTTCTCCAAAAATAAAAGTCTTTTTGTCTTCTATTTGTTCATTTAGAAATAATTTATTTTGCTCTTTTGGTGTTTCAACATATAGTGGTTTCTCAGATTTACTTTTAATTTCTTTTGTCTCATATATCTTTTCTTCTGGTTTTTCATCCAATATTTCATCTTCAAGAATTTCATCGTTAGCAAAAATAGTGTCGAGGTTTAAGTCATCTTCTATATTATTATAATTCTCAGGAGTGATTTCATCTGGAGTTAATTTGCTATAATCTTTTTCGATATCGAAATTTTTTAATATTTGAGAACCTTTCAATAACTCGACAGTTTTTCTCTCAACATAATTTAGCAATTTTAAGAATTTTGAATTGTCCTCAATTTCAATTGAAAAATCTTCATCAAGTGAGATTGCAGGTTTAGCAACACCAATATCAAAAATTTTTTCATCAGATTCTTGTAGATCTTCACGCTTAATGATGTCAATCAGAATGAAGTTAGGTGTTAAATCTACATTTAATTCAAATGGTACAGGTGAGAAAATTATCCTATCTTTTTCACCATGGTCATAGTATTTAATTCCTTCGGTACCTTTGATTGTAATTAGTCTTTTTTGCATTTGAAAAACACCAATTTCAGGAATGTTAATGGCTTGATTGGGTTTTAGATATTCAGAAATTTTAGAAATGAAAATCTTAAAAGCTAAATTGCTTTGTGTTTCTTCTACTTCAAGAAACTTTACGATTTTTTTGACAAGTAATTCTTTATCCATTTTTTACTCCTAAATTTTAAGGAGAATAATTAATTACCAATAATATGAAAAACCAAGTATAGCATCAACAGGTTTTTCTTTGTAATTTTTATAAATAAAATTTTGTTTGTTTAACAAATTCTCTAAATTTAATGTAATACTAAAATTATCCGATATTTTGTAACCAAGTTCAAGAGCAAGATTAAAATACATTGGTAATTTGTTCGTGTTTTCAATATCTGAATAAGTTCCAAAAGAAATGTATGATTTGATCTTTGCAGCAAGTCCAAATTCGAATAAGTAACCATAACTTGTCTGATTCCAAAAGAGAGGATTATATGGAATATATTTACCATCATCATTTTTTGTTAATTGAAGTTCAGACTCGCTGTAAAGAACACCGTTAGGACCAAGATGAAAAAGTAAATTTGCAAATCCAGCTACTTTGGTAATTTGTTCTGATATATTTATGTCAAATTTTCCTGCTAAGGTAGTATCTTGAAAGAACGGAAAATTACTTGCTCTTAATAATTGAGCACCACCAACTATTTCAAAATATGTATCATATTGAAATTTTATTGCTGCTTTGAGATTAATTTTATTTTTAACAAATACATTATCC
>JAFGPR010000144.1 GCA_016936095.1 Ignavibacteriales bacterium
AGAAAAACACCTTATGTTGACTTGTGCCGATTTGCAGCTTAATTTTCTTTATTTAAAATTTGGTTTTGCCTTAGAACAGTGTTAGCGGTCGTTGTTTTATTATTTGTATTAAGATTTAATATTCACTTAATCAATATTTAAAATTTCTTCTGAATCATTTTTATATTCTTATTTGTCTTTAATGCCAAGCAGTATTATATCATCTTCATTGTCTTCTTCGATTCGCATTCTTATTTTGTCTTTTTCGAAAGTAAATGTAAAAAAGTACCTATTAATTCTGCAAAGTTCATTGTATTCAACTTTTAAAGTATTTTCATTTATCCATTGACCCTTCACTGCAATTGGTAACTGAATTACCCTTTCTTTACCATATGCAAATTGACCATTTAATCCTATTGCTTGTTCCTCTCTGCTACCATCAGTTAAATTTAAAATGATATAAGGAATTTGATCCTTCAGTCTGAATCCACAGGAGATTAGCTCAAAGTCATTTTTATCAAAATTATATTCATTGTTGTCTATTTTTCTATACTTTATTAGATCATTTGAATCAGATGTCGAATAAGCAGCATGTGAAAGTCGATTAACTAAAATTTTAAGTTCTTCTGATCTATCATTATCTTTTTTATATTTCGATATGGATTCCAGTACATAGTTATCAACATCGCCTGCATCAAAACCACCACCGGCGATAATAACAATAACCAATTTCAATTTTTTATAAATAACTAACCGTTGTCCACCTCTGCCAATGGCCTCAATCATATCAGGTTGTTCATTTTCAAACCACCAGCCTAAACCATACTTTTCCTCTTCATCGATTGAGTATTGCGGTGTCAGCTTTGAAATCCAATTTTCAGAGACAATCTGTTTCCCTTCCCATTTACCGTTGTGAATAATCAGGCTTCCGATTTTTAATAGATCCGAGGGGGAAAGACATAAATCGCCCCAAGCCTGATTAACTCCTTTTTTATTCTCTAACCAATATGATTCCTCTATTGCCATTGGTTTAAATAGATATTTCTTAGCAAACTCATGGCAACTCATTTTTGTGGTTCGTTGTATGATTTCAGAAAGCAGGTAATAATTACCACTACAATATGAAAATACTTTACCTGGTTCTGAAGCAAATGACAAATTATACATGTAATTAACCCAATCGTCACTTTTCATCATTTGATATAATTCTTTTTCTCCATCGTTCCAGCTGCAGTTTAGGCCGGATGACATGTTCAACAGATCTTTTATTAGAATGGAATTGAACCTTTCATCGGACACTTTGTACTCCGGAAAATATTCCATTATCTTTTGATTTTCATCCGGAATAAAACCTTTATCAATAGCAATGCCGATTAACAACGAAGTGATGCTTTTTGTAACCGAAGCAAGGTCATGAACAAAGGATTTCTGATAAGGGTAGAAATAAGCATCGAGAACCACAGTATCATTTCTTGAGATAAGCAAGCTATGAATATTACATTTTTCTTGCCTAATGGTTTCTAAAAGCTTAATCAATTGTTCTGAACTCATTTGTTGGGATTCGGGATTAGAATTTACATAGTTCTGTCCATTACCCTTTTCCTGTGCACATGATGAAATTGTTATTAGGAATATCGATATTATTAAGCAAATCGTGTATTGTTTGTCCTGTAAATATTTCATAGAATCCTTTTTTACTGATTATTTTATTGCGTCGTCTCTGTAACAATGACCGCTAACGTTTGACAATATGGCCAGTAAGGGATTGCGGGTGATTTCCTATCATGGTATACCTAAAATTGAAACGGATTACAAACCTTCGCATACCACTGAAACCCTTATTGGCTATATTGTGTGTTGTGCCCAGTTGTTGTTTGTTTTGGTTTAAAATCCGGTTCGTGATATTTATTTTTCCCTTTAGTCTCACCTCCCATTGATTGAAAAATAGATTCTTTGGGACAAAAATTTACACACCTCATACATTGCTCACATGTTGATGTCCAAACAGGTTTCCCGTCCTCAATCCTAATGCTTTTTGTAGGACAAATCTTTGAACATAATTGGCAACCATTACATGTGTCATAAACTTTAAATGTCCTCCATAAATTTTGTAATCCCATATATTTAAATAACCAATAATCCTTATAAAAATGAATCTTGGTAAATCTTTTCGGATAATTAAATACGTGATATTTTTTAATCCCATTCAATATTTCGTGAGTTATTCTTTTGGCTTGTTCCACCCCGACTTTAATAATTTCAATAGCTTCTTCTCTGGAAGGAGGAAATGGCGGTATTGGAGAAGTTGTCCAATTAATAGGCATTTGAATTACACCCGAATAAACAATATCACAATTTTTCTTTTGTAAAATCTTTACGCATTCAGATATTGAAAATCCAGATTCATCAGAATCGCCCGCAGTTATTAATACAAATACCTTTTGTCGAATATTAAACTTTTGAATTGATTTTAGATATTTTCGACAAATACGAGGGATTCCAAACGCATAAACAGGAAAACAAAAACCTAAGATGTCTGATTTATTTAGATTTGTCTCATTAAAGTTAATTTCAGAAATTGTTGTCTCATGATTATTCTGGACGAAAATTTCTTTACAAGTATCAAGTATTTTTAATGAGTTTCCTGTACCAGTAAAATATCTTAATTCAATTTTCATATCTTCAATCTTTTTTATTTAGTTCAATTGGGCACAACGGTACTCGTGTATGGTGTCGTTTGGCGCTTCGAAGCAATCTCCTATCAAACTGCTACAAAAGCTTAGTAAATGAAACCAATCTA
>JAFGPR010000145.1 GCA_016936095.1 Ignavibacteriales bacterium
ATGTCGAAAATTATAAAAGAAAGTACTTTGATTAAATATGAAAATAATTGTAAACTTTTTGATAATAATCTGTTTTTCCATTTCTCTTTTTGCACAACCAGAAATTCCTACATTGGAAAAATATGTAAATGATTTTACCAATACACTTGCAACTTCGCAAGTAGATGAACTAAATGAAGATTTACTTCAATTCTATAAAAGCACATCTAATCAAATTGTATTTTTAATGATAAACACACTGGATGGTCATCCAATTGAAGAGTATTCAATTGAAGTTGCTGAGAAAAATAAAATTGGTACAAAAGATTATGATAATGGTGTTTTGTTTCTTGTTATAAAGAACGATAGACTTATGCGAATTGAAGTTGGTTATGGATTGGAACCCGTTATTACTGATGCTATGGCAAGTTCAATTTTGAATAATCAAGTTGCACCAAATTTTAAGGAAGGTAACTTTTATAAAGGCATTAAATATGGATTGCAATCATTAAAAGATGCGGCGATTGGTGAATATAATGAACAGGTTGAAACTGAAGATTATGATAATGATGCCGAATCGCTTGTAACATTGATTATTATTTTAATATTTGTTCTACCAGCAATAATTCGTTCGATAAAAAATGGTGGCGGTTCTTCCGGTGGTTTTTGGTTTGGTGGGTTTGGTGGTTCATCAGGTAGATCTGGCGGTAGTTTCGGTGGATTCAGCGGTGGTGGCGGCTCCTTCGGTGGTGGAGGGGCGAGTGGAAGTTGGTAAAAATATTTATTTGAACATTTGTTTAGTTTTTAATTAATTATTTTTTTAATAATATTTAAAAACCACTCAAAATCATTTTCATTTTTGACAAAGCATTCGGTATTACCCATACCCCAATGACCTATGTTGGCAACATCTCTAGTCTTTAATTTTTCTTGTTCTGATAAGTCGTCGAAATTAATGGTTAACCAAATTTTCAATCCAGAACTTTGGCCATGAACTTGAGCAAAATTTATATCGTTTTGAATTAGATTAATGTAAAATTTTGTCGGTTTTTCGATATATTTAATATTTGAATTTGATATATAAGATTTTAATTTATTATATAATTCAAATGAATTTTTCCATTTACCATTTTTAAATTGATGTTCAATTGTCCAAATTGAATTTTCATCTTTGTCATTTGTTTTTTGATTATCAAAATTCTCGTTACCTGAATAAACATCGTCACTAATCTCTAAATTAAAATGTTTTAATGCATCTCTAATATCATCGTCACCAAATTTATGTCCAAGAGCAGATTTTATTCCCTCATTTATTGTATCAATAATTTTTTTTGAAGGTTTTTGAAATATTTTCTCTAAAGCAGATTTAACATTTGAAAAAACTGAAATATTCTTCGCATAAATGAATAAAGTATCTTTTTCAATAGAATCTTTGCTTAATTTGTTTACTATATCCTCGTCAATATCTTCGGTTAGTGTGAATTCTAGCAAAATCCTATCCTTCGCTGTACCTTTTAACCCAATATAGTAAATACGATAATCTACTCCATTTGTTATTATCAAAAACGGAACATTTGCATTATTACAATAATTCAATTTATCGCTTACGATTCTTTGATCATCAATATTAGTATTGATTGACTTTGCTTCTACAAAAAATTTAACCTTTTTATTAAAATAAAATCCATAATCTGGCTTTTTGCCTGTTGAGTCATCATCTTCGGGCACGACTTCTTCAGGATTAGAAAAATCCCAACCTAAAGTTTCAAAAAACGGTTTGATAAGCCATTCTTTAGTTTGTGCTTCATTTATACATCTCTTTTTAAAATCAGATGTTTTTTCTCTTATGTTTTGTATAAAAAGGGTTGAATTCATAATATTCTCACAACTATTTTTATTAAGGTCTGATTGTAAATAATTTTAAATAAACAATGTTAAAGTTATTTAAACAAATAATTGTTTATTATAAGTAAATATAAGTTATTATTGAAACAATATCAAGAATAAATGTTTTTGTGGGTGTTTTCGAAGAGATTTCTATAAGTTTAATGTTTTCTAATTACACAATTAAATCTAACATTCATCTTTTACCAATTCATAAACACATACAACTACTAAACCTTTTTCAGAAACTAACATTCATAAATGGTAGAATCTTAAATGGTGCGGGATTATTTGAAACAATATTAAGTAACCCGAACATTACGCCGTTTAATTCTTTTGCCATGTTTAAAATACCAATTGAAATTCCATTTTGAGTTCCAATCTGATTATATGGTGCAACTGTTAAACCTTTTAAATTATCTATGTCTGACCAAGCTAAATTGCAATTTATCCCAAATACTGATTTTGCTTCCGTATTATAACCTGCAAAAGATATTCCATTAACGCTACCATATTGTGCCGCAATTTTTCCTGCTGTTAAATTTATCCCATTGATATTACCTTTACCCGAAATTATTGCTAATCCGCCCAAGTTCAGACCATAAATATTTCCATTAAGTATAGAAGCCAATCCACCAATGTTAATTCCATACATATTTCCATTTGCAATTAGTGCGATACCTGCTAAACTAAAACCACCAATAGTACCATTTGAAATTGCTGCTATTGATCCCAAATTAATTCCATACATACTTCCGTTTCCAATAGTTGCAATACCACCAAAATTAAGACCTATCATATTACCATTAGATATTGTAGCCAAACCACCAATATTAAATCCTAACATATTTCCATTAGAAATTATTGCTAAACCTCCAAAATTTATTCCAAGCAAAGTTCTATTGGTTACTAAAGCTAATCCAGCAAGATTTATACCCAAAATTGAACCATCTGAAATGTTGGCAAAAACTCCAATGTTAACTCCAGTCATTCTTTCACCAGCTACATTTGCACCGATTCCAATATTTATACCATGTAATCGAGAGGCAAAAGGCGCCAAACCAAAAGAAATCCCATTAACTTCCGAGTTTGGTGAATTTTTCGGATTCCAAAATGTAATATTTATTCCATTAATTTGCTCGATACCACAATCGCTCCAGTTAAATCTTATTCCCGTATTTCTTTTTGAATTGCCAAAACTAATTCCATAACCGCTTACTGGTAAATCTAAACTTCCACGTGAACAGTTGTATGAACTATCTACAAATATATCCGAAGCATAATCAAAATCATCTACTATATCAAATGTTGAGCTGCTATCTTTTTCTTGAGAGTAAATATTAAAAGATAATAATAAAATTATTAATGCAAAATATTTCAATTTGGACATTTTTATTCCTCAAATAATGTTTTAATATTTATGTATTTCGACGAGTAAATATATTAAAGGTTACAAAATTTATTGTTTACATTTTAAAGTTTCGGGATATTTTGCCATCATATACATTGCTTCTTTCGGCATATTTTTATTGATAAAGTCCATACTTGAAAACAATGTTTCCATAAGTTTATAATTATCCTCAAAATTATATTCTATGAAATTATCTATACCATTTCGGGTGGAGTCAATATCAATAAAAATATTTTTACTTTCACAAGAATAATCAAAGTCATTTAAATTAAGAATTCTTACATCCTGATTAGCATTAGTTTTATAATGTATTATTTTATTTATGGGATCATAGACTATGCTCCATTTTGTGTATTCTCCATCGGCAGCAACACTTTTTAAAATATCAAAAGAATAATCAACTAAAATTTTTTCAGAGTCATATTCTTTTATCATCATAGCAGCACGAGAAAATCTATCTAGAGAACTCTTAGTCCATTTTTCTGAATGTTCACCATTATTATTTTCTAATTCAGATTTGTAATTGATAGAATTATCATAAGTATCGTTAGCAAGAACCGTATAAGGTAAATTATCTTTTGTGTGAACAACCATCTTTCCATCAAGGTATTCAATCGTTGCAATATTCCCATTTGTGTCCGCAATCAAAAAATGCAAAGACGCTACAGAAGTAAAAGAAATACGAACCAAAGTATCGCTATTAATTACATCTTGAATAGTAGCAGAATTATCTAATTGATATTGAACCCATTGTAATTCTGACAGTCCAAATCTACTATCAATATCAGGATATTTGGTATCTTGAAGCCACATTTGTTCAATTACTAATCCGGCTTCGTTAATACCTCCGTATGGAAATTCCTTACCTGCTTGATTAAATGTTATGCTTCCATATTTTGAGATCCATTTAATTGGTTTTTCTATCGGATTAATAAACGCAACTTTTTCCAAATTTCGTTTATTTATTTGAATATGACCGAGTCCTATAGGAAAATCTAAGTTCCTTCCGAAAATAAAGTTACCATTTATATCAAATAGAACAAAGGTTGTGCAAGGAAAAACCTGATTTGCGAAACAAATAAAAACTAGAATTGAAATTAATTTTTTCATATTTATTATCCTTTTTTAATAACTAATATTTTTAATTTTATATGTAAAAATAATTTAAAACATTTATATTTACATAATAAAAGTTATGTCTTGATTTGAGCAAAATGTAATTAAAAATAAGTTATTAATTTGTTCTCTTTTAATTCTGGATTAGATTTATTGGGCGAAATTATCTTACTCAATTCAAAAGTAAAATAATATTAAACGAGAGGTAGTAACCCCTCATTTAATAAAATTAGCAATTTCAAATAGTAATTTTGAGATTATTTTTTATTTAATGAACATAACCAAGAAACATCTTCTTTAACTTCTTCAGGATCTCCATAATAATCAACATTACCAACACCGGAAATATCAACCTCAAGATAGTCAGAAGCATAAACAGAGCAATCAGAAGCACCACTAACATCTAATGTTACTTTTTCAGAAATGAAATTTTTCGCATTCAAATCAGTGGCTCCAGAAGCATCAACATTAAATTCATTAGTTTTACCATCAATTGTAACTTCACATGCACCACTTATATCAAGGTCAAATTTGTTTGTGTTTAAATCACTGATTTCAACTTCATTCGCTCCCGAGCATTCGAGTTCATTTAATTCTTTTGTAATAATTTCAAGTTTAATATCATCATCAAGTTCGCATCTGTCTTTTAATGAAATGTATAGCGTACCATATTCAACCTTAATTTCAATAAATTCTAAATCATCTTTATCCCCTTTTGCTAATAACTTTGGGGATGTTCCCTGAGTAATATTTACATTAAAGGCACCAGAAAGATCAATTTTTGAGAAGTCGGAAATGTCAAAGTCTTTTGTAGTCTGTGCGTTTAACAATAAAACAGAAAACAAAAAAAATGCTATAACTTTTTTTGAAAAGTTAAAAAATAAATTTTTCATTTAATTCTCCTGATTTTGTTAAGTAATTAGACTAATAAAAATCAGAAAGGTTGTGTTAATTATTAATATGAAAATGAATATTAAAAAAACTAAATGAATTTATTGTCAACTAAGATAACTTTTTGTAATAATTGTTTTTTATTACGTGAGTTTAATATCCCATTTCCTTCAGCATACTTGAGAGTATTTTTAATCTTTCACCGATTAGTTCATCATCTTTGCGAAGGCACTTATCGAATAATTTGATATCCTCTTCGATGTATGGATTATCTTCGCAAACGCTGACATTCATTGCTCTGCCTTGCATTCCGATTCTATCAATTTTCGGATACTCTTTTCCTTTGTTGTGATACATTTCAGAAAAAAATATTTTTGTCCGACAAATTAAAATCGCCAGATCAATTACACGATGCAGTGGTATTTCTTCCGATTGACGAGACCATTTGTTCCCTGTATGACGCCAAATTTTTGCTGAAATTTCAACTTTGCCTCTGTCATTCCATTGAGCTAATCCAAGCGACAATCCTTTTGCTTCTGATTTAGGAGCGTTTCTTCCATCGACTAAGTCATAATCTTCTGATACAATAACAGGTTTGTGTTTTAATTCAATAGGTATTTTCAAAATAACCTCAAAATATTAGTAATTTAGTAAATTAGTAAAGTAAAATAAAAAATTTTATTTAAATTTTAAAACAACATGAAAAAATATTAATTTATTAGAAGTATTCGATATAGATAAGATGAACAATTTGTTACAATTCTTTTATACATTATATTTGTATTATATTTTATAATATTGGATTCAGTTCCGTGATTCTTCTCGAAGAATTGTTAGCATTTTACAAATCACAGCGAGCAAAAGACAATCTCCTTTTAAGTTTTGCTTTCCAAATTCAAAAAATTAATTTTACATCTTTATTGCATTCATTACAAATTGCAAACAAGCAATTATTTTATTGGTCTTTTGGGGAAATGGAATTTTTGGGGATTGAAAGTTTAATTGATATTGGTAAAAACAAAAAATATTCTATTGAAAAAAAAATCAAAAATTTAGCAAAAAGGTATGCAAATAATTTTCAAAAATATAAATTATCCCATATTCCTTTAATAATAGGTACCGAAAAGTTTCCCGATAAAAAGAAAAGTCATTTATGGATGGATTTCGAAGAAAAAAATTGGTTTGTTCCTAAATATATTTTTTATAAAGAAAACAAAAAATACTTTTTTGTTATCAATTTATTTAAAGATGAAAAAGATTGGAAAAATATTGGAAATGAAATTAAAAAATTGTTAGGAACTAATAGCAGCGATGAACTTGAAAATAATTTCATTATGTCTTTAACCAATGTGAAAAGCAAATCCCAACTAAAACAAAATGTTAATGACTGGAAAAATAAAGTAAATTTCATATTGAAAAACATTCATAAAGGAAAAATTGAAAAAATTGTTTTATCACGACAAGTTGATTATAAATTAAACGTAAAACCTTCTTTAAGTTTTTTAGTTCAAAAGCTAAATGAAAAATATCCTGAGAATTATTGCTTTTTATTTAAAAAATCCAAATCAATATTTTTCGGTGCTTCTCCTGAAAGATTAGTGAAAATAAAAAATAGTATCATTCAAACTGAAGCGCTTGCTGGTTCAATTATTCGTGGTAAAAACACAAATGAAGACAAATATTTAGAAAAAGAATTGCTCAAAAGCAATAAGAATATTTTTGAACAAAAAGCTGTTGTTGATTTTATTATTGATAGATTAAAATTTATTGCCACACAAATTAAACTTAACAAAAAGCCAAAAATTAAAAAATTAACTCACATTCAACATTTATTTACAAAGATTAATGCAAAATTAAAAGATAATATTTCAATTACTTCAATTATAAAAAATCTTCATCCAACCCCTGCGATCTGTGGAATACCATCAAATGAGGCTTTAAAAATTATTTCAAAACTTGAGGAACAAGAAAGGGGGTTATATAGTGGTGTTATAGGTTGGTTTAATTTCAATAATGAAGGTGAATTTGCGGTGGCAATTCGTTCAGCATTAATTAAAAATAAAAAATTATTTACTTTTTCTGGCTGTGGAATTGTGAGCGGTTCTAATCCCGAAGAAGAATTTCTGGAATCAGAATTAAAATTAAAAACAATAATAAGTTTATTCCAAAGACAATGAACAAAAATTATTTGTGGTCTAAAATATTTGTAGAACGGTTAAAACACCTTGGTGTTAGGTATGTGTGTATATCGCCCGGTTCACGCAATACACCTCTTGTCTATGCTTTTGCAAAATGTAATTCAATAAAAAAGTATGTTATTATTGATGAAAGGACAAGTGGATTTTTTGCATTGGGTTTGGCAGACAAAACAAACACTCCGGTTTGCATCATTACTACATCTGGTACTGCGGTTGTTGAATTATATCCAGCAATAGTCGAAGCTTATAAAAGAAGAATACCGTTGATTATTTGTACTGCTGATAGACCTCCAAAATTACAAAATTGCGGTGCAAACCAAACAATAAAACAAGAAAATATTTTTATAAATCATATTCGTGCTTACTATAATGCAGGATTGCCTGAAATTAATGACGTCAGGATTGAGCACCTTTTAAACATTACCGATATGGCATTATATAAAGCATCGCAAGAAGACAGTGGACCTGTTCATATAAATTTTCCATTCGAAAAACCACTTGAACCAAAGATCAATGATATTGTTATTTCTGATGATGAAAAGAAAAGATACCTGAAATTATCAAGAACGGTAAACAGACAAACAATTAATAAACAAAACAAAAATATAGGTTCTGATAATTTGTTAAAAAAACTTAAACAAACACCAAGAGGGTTAATAATTGTTGGTTGCTATACGGATAAAAATGACTTCAAATTAATTGCTCAGTTATCAGAAAAATTTAATTATCCTATTTTAGCTGATGGTCTATCTGGATATCGTTTCGGAAGACACTCAAAGAAAAACGCAATTATAAATTATGGTGGGTACATTAACTTAGAAGAATTCCAAACAAAATTTGATGCAGAAATTATTTTACAATTCGGATATACACCAACGTCAAAACAATTATTAGAGTATTATAAGAATTCAAAAGCATGTAAAATATTAATCAATGAGTTTGGTGATTTATATGATCCATCAAAAACCACTAATGAAATTATTAAATGCAAAACGAAGTACTTTTGTGAAATTATAATAAATAATCAAACTATTTATAAATTAAAACAAAACAATTCGGATTGGTTATCTCAGTGGAAATTCATTGACAAAAAAGCAGAAAATATTAAAATTGGAATCAATAAAAAATTCAAAAACTTAAATGAAATAAATTTAATCTCTGAACTATTCCAATCAATTCATGAAAAAACAAATTTGATGATATCAAATAGTCTTCCGCCACGAGATATTGATTATTTTACTGATATATCGCATAAAAATATCAATGTGTTTTCCAATCGTGGTGCAAGTGGAATTGATGGAATTGTATCAACTGCGCTTGGTATTGCCTCTAATACTAAAAATAAAACAATACTAATTGTTGGCGACCTTTCCTTTTATTACGATATAAATGCGTTATACATTGCAAAAAAATATTCCATTCCACTTGTTATAATTTTAATAAATAACCAAGGCGGAGGAATATTTGAAATGTTACCAACACAAAACTATGAAGATGTTTTTGATGAATATTTCAAGGTAAAACATAATATAAATTATGAAATTTTAGCAAAGGGATTTGGATGCAAATTTTATAATGTAAAAGGAACAAAGGATTTTCAAAATAAATTAAAATTGCCATTAGTAAAAGAGGAAATATCAATTTTGCAGATAAAAACTAATTCAAAAAAGTCAGCTGATATTAGGAAAAACATTTTAGCTGAAACTAGAAAAGAAATCAAAAGGTATTTGATTGAAAATCAAAATTAATAAACTTAAATTTAATGTCCTTAATGATTCAAAAAAGAAAAGTAAAGATAAATTAGTAGTTGTTTTTCTTCATGGATTTACAGGTTCGGCTGATGACTGGAAATACTTTGTTGATAACATAAAAAATAAAATTTTCCCAATCGCAATAGACTTAATTGGGCACGGAAAAACATCTCACCCAATAGAATGCAAATATTATTCAATGACACAGATTGTTGAGCAGCTAAACAATATATTTAAAGCTTTAAATTTAAATCGAATTATTCTTGTCGGTTATTCTATGGGAGGAAGGGTTGCTTTATCCTATACAATCAAATATCCTAAGAAAATTGTCGGTTTGATTTTAGAAAGCACAACAGCAGGAATTGAAAAGAAAAACGATAAAATAGCAAGAGTAAATAGTGATAATAAATTAGCGGAAATGATAACAAAAAAGGGAATTGAATACTTTGTTAAATATTGGATAACGCTTCCTTTGTTCAAAACTCAAAAGAAATTATATAAAAATGAATATTTAAATCTAATCGGAAAAACAAAAAGTAATTCTACTATTGGTTTGGCAAACTCATTAAGAGGTTTCGGAACCGGTAAGATGCCAAGTTATTGGACTAAACTTTCAGAAATAAAACAAAATGTACTGCTCGTTACAGGTCAAAAAGATGAGAAATTTACTGAAATAAATAAGAAAATGGTAAAACTTATACCTAAATCAAATCTAACAATTATAAAGAATGCTGGTCATAATACACATCTTGAAAAACCACAAATGTTTTTAACTCTTATAAAAAGATTTATTTTAAGTTTACAGAATCTAAATAATTGAAGGAAACATTTCTTTAGTTCGATCATCATCTTTAAAAAAGGGTTGCTATGAATCTAATTAAAAATATAGTCATACTTTTATTACTCTCAACTATTTTAAATATTACATCGGCACAAATTATAACAAAAAGCAATTCATATAAGGATATGTTGTATAATTCAAAATATAAAGAAGCTATTAATTTGATTAAAGATGAAATCCAGAAAAATCCTGACGAATATGTTTTGTACTATGATTGTGGTAACGCATATAAATCTTTATTTCAATTTGATAGCGCAATAATATATTTAGAAAAAGCTGTGGAGTTAAATAACAATAAAATTGAGATACTACATTCTCTTGGATATTGCTATACCTATTATGGTATGTTTGAAAACGCTGTAAATGCTTATAAGAAAATTCTTTTAATTACTAAAAACGACATTCTGGCTATGAATAAATTAGCTGCTGTTTATATAGAACTCAACCAATTAAAATTAGCAAATCAACTTTATAAATCTATCATAAAAGTTGATTCTAAAAATAGTTATTACTACAAACAAAGTGGGTTTTGTTATCTAAAAATGGATAGTACCGATAATGCTATGAAAATGTATAATTATGCTTATGAATTAAACAAAAAAGATATTGAAACAATTGTTCGTTTAGGAAAATTAATTTACAGCACAAAAAATTTAGAAGCAGCTTATCAAATTCTAAGAGCAGGGTATGAATTATATCCAAAAAACGTTCAGATAAATAGTGTTCTTGCTGATGTTTGTTTCGAAAAAAAAGATTATGTAGAAACAATTGTACACCTTGACCGATCAATTGCTGGTGGCGATAGTTCAGCTATGGCTTATCAGAAGCTTGGTGTTACATATTATTTCCTTGCAAATTCAGAATTTGTTAATAACATTAAAGAGGAAGAAAGAAAATTCAAATCAGCTTTATATGCATTAGAAAAATCTTATGAAAAAGATTCTAATAATGCACTAACAGTTTTATA
>JAFGPR010000146.1 GCA_016936095.1 Ignavibacteriales bacterium
AAATGTGGTCGAAGAAAAGAAAGTTGACAAGCATCCCAAAAATGTTATTTTTCTGACATGCGATGCCACTGGTGTGATGCCTCCAATAGCATTATTGACACCTGAACAAGCAGAATATCATTTTATCAGTGGATATACGTCGAAGATTGCAGGAACTGAAATTGGTTTGGGAATAGAACCACAAATGACATTCAGTGCTTGTTTCGGCGGTCCTTTCATGGTGCGTCATCCTTTTGATTATGCTGAGATGTTGAAAGAAAGAATTAGTAAACATAAATCAAAAGTATGGCTGGTTAATACTGGTTGGGTCGGCGGAAAATTCGGAGTTGGGAAAAGAATATCAATAAAATATACACGTGCATTATTGAATGCTGCCCTCGAAGGAAAACTCGACAATGTAGAATATCGCAAAGATAAATTATTTGGTTATATGGTACCGACAAGTTGTCCCGATATTCCACAGGAAATTTTGGAACCTTCAAATTCTTGGAAAGATAAAGATGAATACTGGAAAAAATATGATGAATTAACAGCAAAGTTTATTGAAAATTTCAAGCAGTTTGAATCAGGCTGTTCAAAAGAAATTTTAGAAGCAGGACCGAAGAGATTGAAATAATTGTTAGTGCTAAATAAAAATTAATCAACCATAGGGTTAGCCCTATGGTTGATTTGAAAATATTGTTGTGTTATCCTTTTTTTACTTCTTTCGTTACTTTTGTTTGCTCTTCCTTCATCTTACCAAGGAAATCCGGTAATTCCAATCCAGCCATATGAGCTACTTCCTGCAATGGTGGAAGACTCTTAATCATATTGCTTAAAAAGTTTGCTGTTGAAGAACCTTTTCCGTCTGCACTGCCAGAATCCCAAACGGTAATCTTATCAATCTTGAGATTCTTAATTGCATCAACCTGGAATGCAACAATCTCTTCAAGTTTCTCGAGCAATAATAATGTGGCTGCTGCTTGTGAATCTCCGTTACAACTTTTAACAAGAGAAGCATAACCTGCTGCTTTGCTATTCAATAATTTCTGTACACCCTCTGCTTCTGCATTGTATTTCATAAGAATAGCATCAGCTTTACCTTTTGCTTCGCGTCTTGTTTTTTCCGCTTCTGCTTCTGCTGAGATTTCAATCTTTTGTTTTTCTATTTCTTTCTTAACAATATCTTCAGCTTTCAATCTTTCCTGCTCGGCAAGATATTGTGCTTTCTGAATTTCAACAATTGCTTTTTTCCTAGCAACTTCAGCAGTCTGATTGGCTTCTGCCTGTTTTACTGCAAGTAGAGCTTCCGAGTTAGCAATATCTGCCTTAGCTGTATTTTCACCAGTGATTGCTTCAGCTTCTTTCATCTGAACAAAAATTCTTTGATTCGATTCAGCTGCCTTTTTACCTTTTTCTGATTCGGCAATATTTTCAGCAACTCTGATTTGTTTTTCTCGGACCGCTTCGGCTTGACCAATAGCACCGTTCTTTTCTGCAATTGATACATCAATGATTGCCCTGTTGACTGCTTCTGATGCGGCTTTTTTACCGATACTTTCGATATAATCTGATTCATCAGTAATATCAGTTATGTTTACGTTAATAAGGTAAAGCCCAATTTTGTTTAATTCAGGCTCAACATTTTTTCTGATAGCTTCGAGAAAACTTTCTCGATCCTGATTGATTTGTTCAATTGTAAGAGATGCAACCGTCAAACGCAATTGACCAAAGATAATTTCCTTTGCCATATCTTCAATTTGTTTTGGTTGTAATCTCAACAACCTTGCTGCAGCGTTATTCATCGTTGAAGGTTCAGTACTGATACCAACCGTAAAAGTACTTGGAACATTAATTCTAATATTCTGCATAGATAAAGCGTTCTGTAACGGAATGCTTATTGTTATCGGTGTCAAACTTAGATAAGCATAATTTTGCATGACAGGCATTACAAATGTAGCGCCGCCGTGATAACATCTCGCAAATCTGTCACCACCAACCTTACCATAAACAACCAGAATTTGATCCGATGGACATCTACGGTATCTGCTAATAATGAAAATCAATAAAAATAATAAAACTATAGCACCACCTGCTATAAGAGCGATTGGAGAACCCATTCACACCTCCTGATTTTTTTGTTTTTAATATTTATTTACAACTAAAAAATTATCTTTATTTATTTTAGTAACAACAACTCTTTCGCCGTCAGTTATTTCGTTCAAATCATTAGTAATTGCATCAACTACAACTGAATGCCCACCGACTAAAATATTAACTTTACCTCTACCCATTCTTTTAATAGTGGTATATACAATTCCTTCCTTGCCTACCAACTCATTTAAATTAATTGCTATATCATTCAAATCAAAATTAATCAAATATAATCCAATCTTATTAAGATTTGGATCAATGTTATTTATAATTTCATTAATAAATTTTTCCCTATCTAACTTTATATCTTCAATAGACAAATAACTAATAATTTGTTTTAATTGACTATCAATTATTTCTTTTGCCAAATCCCCAATTTGACTTTCTGTCAGATTAAGTAATCTTTCTGCAGCTTTGTCCATAACCATTGGTTCGGTACTAATACCAACAATACATTTATAAGAAACATCAACTTTAATATTTTTCAAGGTTAATACTTTCTGAATTTGAGAAACAATGGTGATTGGAGATAAACTTAAGTATTTATGACTCTGTAAAAATGGTATAATAAAAGCACCACCACCTCTATAACATTTTGCCGCTCTATTTCTATTTACCTTTCCAAATACCACTAATATTTTATCTGAGGGACATTTCTTATAATTCATTAGGATAAAAATCATAATAATAAAAATTATTAGAATCATTCCAGAAAATAAAAATAAAGGAGAAATCATTTTAATTCCCGATACTAATATTTGTTTACAACCAATAAATTATCATTTATCACATTAGTGACAATAATTTCTTCACCAGTTTTTATAACCTCATCATTTTCAGAAATTGCATCAAGAGTTAGCAATTGTTCTTTAACAACCACTTGAACTTTACCTCCGTCTTTGCCTTTAATCGTTAAGTAAACAGTTCCCACGCATCCTATTGATTCCAAAAGGTTTACTGTTCCATCTGCCTCTAATTTTTTCATCTTTTTAAAAATAAAAGCAATAAAATAAGCAACCAAGACACCCGCCCCAATACTGAATAATAAAATAAAGATTGATCCGATAGCTGTGTTTTCATATAACACTAACCCAACAAGTCCGAACATCATTATAAAGGCAGTAATACCTTGAAAAGTCAAAATATGCAATCCAGCATCGTGGTCACCAATTCCGGAATGATCAAAATCTGTGTGTACATCTAAGTCACCGTCACCACCAAAATCACCACCAATTATCATCATTATCATTCTGACGATAAAAATTGTTCCTCCGCCAATCGCACAAATAAAATAGATTTTTCCCATAAAGTTCAGAGCATCAAAATAATCCATCATAATATTACCTCCCTGATTTATTTAGTTTATTTTAATAAACATTTCTTCGTATTCAGACCAAGAATATACTATTTCCTGGTTTGCAATTCTATTATAAGTCCCTGATGCCACAATTGAAAATGTACCTGCGATAATTTTATATTCAATACCAAGGTCATGAACAATATCGCTTTCTAGCTCAGCATTTTCATTTATGCCAGAAGAAAACTCAGATACCGTTAACTCAAAAACCTTTTTTATATCTTTTGTCAAAGGATTGGTATAAATGAGCAAGTCAACTCGCGAATAAGACTGACTAGAATCATGCCATGGCTCGACAAGTAACTCCATATTTTCATCGCCCATTAAATTTCGTAATGAAATAGATAACAATTTATTACATTCAAAAGAATTAAAACTAATTGAATTTAACAAAACAATTTCCTCGCTAATCTTGTAAATGTCAAGTCTCATTGGTTTATCAAAAACATATTCAGGATAGACTAAATAATGCTTTTCTTCATTAATCATATATCTGACAACATTAATGTCATTAGAGTCATATTCTGAAAAAATTGAATAAATATGCTCTTTAAATTCATTCTCTGTAATTTGTCTTTTAGGTTCTTCATTACATGAAATAATTATGATAAGAATTATCAAAATAAAAAAAGAATAGAAGAGTTTCATTTCTTATAACCTCCAAGAATTAAGTTATTCAATATTTTTTACAATATTAATGTTTTTAATTTCACCCGCAATAATAAGTAAATCGTTTGTTTCAATGATGTAGTCAGGATTCGGTATTGCTTTTAATTTTTCTCTTCCTTTAAATTTTTGTTTAATTGAAAGAACATCAACACCATATTTTTTTCTTATCTCAAGTTCACGAATGGATTTTCCAATAAAAGATTTCGGTGGAATTATTTCAGCAATTGAATATCCTTCGATAAAATGTACATGTTTTTCTTCTTCTTTCATAGTAATTTTGCTTGCAAGACTTGAGGCAATGTCTTTTCTTTCAATTTCTTTTTGATAAGCATCGTGAATATCTTTAAGAAATACCATACCGATTAATTTTCGTGAATTTAATTTTTCTACAACGGGATAACTGTCGCAATCATATTGATGCATTAAATCAAGAGCTGTCTGGCAATTATCGTCCATCGTTACAAATTTATTGATTGGGATAAAAATATCACTTGCAATAAGTACGTCTTGTAATTCATCCTTCTGTAATAAATTTTCTCTTATTGCTGCAACAGAAATAATTCCGACCACATTATTTTTATCATCTGTAACGGGAAAAATTCTTCCGCGACCTTTTATTATCTTTGTAAAAATCTGATTAAAATTATCTCTAAAATTTATTATTTCAAAATCTTTTGTATACACTTCCTTGATAAATATTGATTCCATAATATTTATTTCAGTCCCTTCTTTCAATTTGATGTTTTGAAGAAGAAGTTTCAAAGTATAAATTGATTCACGTGATAATTTTGTCGAGAGCAGCGTACTGATAATGCAGGTAATCATAAGTGGTAAAATAATTTCATAATTCAAAGTCAACTCAAAAACCATAATGATAGCCGTAATAGGTGCACGCATTGTGCCGGCTATAATGCCACCCATTGCTACCAAAGCATAAGCACCTGGATCGGCAGTAATATTTGGGAAAAGATAATTTACCACAACACCAAAAAAACATCCAAGCATAGCGCCTATAAAAAGAGCTGGGGCAAACACACCTCCCGAGCCACCAGAACCAAGAGTGAGTGATGTTGCAATTATTTTTATAATTACTAAAAGAATTGCAAGATACCAGATCAAATTACTATGCAATGCAAAATCAATTACTTCATATCCCATTCCTAATACTTGAGGAAAAACAAGAGCAGTTAATCCTATTCCTAAACCACCTATCATTGGTTTTAAGTAATCTGGAAATTTTATTTTATTATCAAAAATATTTTCTGAGAAATATAAAAGCTTAATAAATAAGTATGAAACAACTGCTGTTAGCACACCAAGGGCCAAATAGAATGATAATTCATAAGGAGAAGCAAGTTGATAAGTCGGAACGGCAAACTCAACAAAATTTCCTAATAATGCTCTTGAAACGACAGTAGCCATTACTGAAGCAACAATTATCGGAGATAAATGGACAACAGCAAAATCCATAAGAATTATTTCCAGTGCGAATAACGCACCTGCAATAGGAGCATTAAAGGCAGCTGCAATACCTGCAGCAGCACCACAGCCGACAAGTGTTTTAAGTTGCCTTGTGGGAAATTTCAACAATTGTCCAATCGTTGAACCCAAACCAGCTCCTATTTGAATTATAGGACCTTCTCTACCAACAGATCCCCCCGTCCCGATTGTAATTGCTGAAGTAACTGATTTTACAACTGCAACTCTAGAGCGGATTCGTCCTCCCTTCATAAGAATTGAAGACATAACCTCAGGTACTCCATGCCCTTTTGCTTCTGGTGCAAAAAAATGAATTATCGGTCCAACAATCAAACCACCAATGACAGGAATCAGAATCAAATAAAACCAAGGTGTGCCGATAATATTTTCAAGCAAGGAACCATCGCCCGAAAAACTGATTGATGAAATCCAATTTATTAAAATACGCGTACCAACTGCTGCCAAACCAACGACTATACCGATTAAGAATGCGATAATAATCATAAAGGTGTATTCGGTCATTTTTGCTTTGCCAAGTAATATGTTTGAATAATATGAAAATAGTTTAATTAATTTGTTCGATTTGCAGTCCTTCAATTGTTAAATTGCTCCTGTTGATAAAATATTATTAATTATCAAAATGTTGGAAATAAATTTATTAAAATTAAAACTTACATAAAAGAATTTACTAAAGTTTTTTTATATTTAAGTAAGAGTTATTTTAATTCATAGGAGTCATCATGGAAAAATATTTAGTCAAGCCGAAGAACAAAATTAATTTATCACAAATCGATCCAAATGACACAAGTACTTTCGACGGAGATAAAAATTCTGCAAAGAATAAACTGAAAGAATTAAATAATAAAATAGCGAGGTTGCAGGAAATTCTGTTCGCTCAAAATAAACATAAATTGCTTGTCATTCTTCAAGCGATGGATACTGCAGGAAAAGATGGTGTAATTAAAGATGTTTTTGAGGGAGTAAATCCTCAAGGTGTAAAAGTTGCAAATTTCAAAAGACCAACTGAAGAGGAATTAAGCCACGATTATTTGTGGCGAGTCCATAAACAGACACCCGGAAAAGGAGAAATTGTAATTTTTAATCGTTCTCATTATGAAGATGTGCTTGTTGTGCGTGTACATAATCTTGCATCAAAGGAAAAATGGGAGAAACGATACCAACATATAAATGAATTTGAAAAACTATTAACAGATGAAGGAACTACTATTGTAAAATTCTTCCTTCATATTGATAAACACGAACAGAAAGAAAGATTGCAATCACGATTGGACGATACGACAAAGCATTGGAAATTTAATTTAGGTGACTTAAAAGAGAGAGAACTTTGGGATGAATATATGAAAGCATACGAAGATGCTTTGAATAAAACAAGCACAGATTTTGCTCCTTGGTATGTTATTCCATCAAATAAAAAATGGTATCGTAATTTAATTGTTGCAGAGATTATTGTTGATGCTTTAACTAAGATGAAATTAGAATATCCGAAGTCTGAAGAAGACTTAAGTGGCGTGGAAATAAAATAGTCTAATTATTTATTTAACCCACGATTTAAATCGTGGGTCAATATCAAAAAATTTTTTTATTTAACCAATTCCAAGGAGTTAGTATTCTTCATTTTCATTGGAATTGTCATTCCCATCATGCCACTTACATTTGCGTCAGTTGTACCGTCAGAATTATATTTTACAAGAATCCCTTCCTGGTAGGCAAAATACCAAGTATCTATTGCATCAATTGTTCCTTCTAATTTAAAATCCATTCCTTGTTGAGTAACATCACCACCCATCGTCCCTTTTACTGTTGAAACAATTTTCGCACAATCATAACCCATGACGCTTTCCAATCCTTCATACTTATTATCGCTTGTGAACATTAAAGTTATTTTACTTCCAGGCACATCTACGTTCACAGTATCGTATGATAACCAACTGTCTCCAATCTTAACTGGATTTTGTGAAAGTGTAGGAAACAGATTAGAAAAATTTCTGGTGATATTTTCATAACTATTGGCATCCAAAGCAGATTTGAAATCGTCTTCATTTGTGATACCTTTTTCTTCGCCATATTTTGTAACTGTCAGGTCAAAACCCTTTCCAATTATTCCACTGAAATCAGATTTCTGTTCTCCTTGCATTGATTTAACAGATCCCTCTGAAGAATTAAAAACGATTCCTAAGACAATATCATCACCTTTTACATCTTTCACGCCTGTTGTGAAGTTGTGCTTATCAATACTCTCAGTTTCAACATTTTGTCCCATAATTTGCATATCCATTTTCATTGAGTTGTCGCTTGCGTAATTTAAGGAACCATTATCCTGTAGTCTGTAACTCATAATAAGTGCATTTTCGGGGTCACCCCAAAGATTATCACCACCTGAACAACCAGCGACAAATAGTAGCAAAGTAAAACTTGTTGCAAATACAACTAAATTGATGTTTTTGATTTTTTTCATTTTTTATCCTAAATTTTTGAAATGTTAATCAAAATTTAGTAAAAAATATTTTCTTATTATCACAATAATTTGGAAAAAATAAAATAAGTTTGTTTTAAAGATTTATTAAAATAATTTAATAGTAATATGAAAATTAAAAAATTCAAAATATTAGTTTTATTTATATTTTTAGTTATTACTAAAAACTTTTTTTCGCAGGATAGTAAGCGCGACATTTGGCAACAGCCAACCAAAATAATGGATAAAATTGGTGTTAAGCCCGGAATGATTATCGGTGAAGCTGGTGCAGGTGATGGTTATTTTACTTTTTTCCTCGCCAAACGCGTTGGAGATAAGGGTCGAATTTATGCAAATGACATTAATGTAGATGCATTAAAGAAATTGTGGAAAAGAGCATTAGCCGAAAATATTACAAATATTTCTCTAATTATAGGTGAATACGAAGATCCTTTATTCCCAAGAGGTAAAATGGATATGGTTGTGATGATGTTAATGTTTCACGAAATTGAAAAACCAGTCGAATTTTTACAAAACACAAAATTATGCTTGAAATCCGGCGCTGTTGTAGTAATCATTGACCGAGATCCTGACAGATATGGGAAAAATTATTCGCATTTCAAAAAGAAAGAACAAGTAACAGAGATAATAAACAAAGCAAATTACGAAATACTTAAAATTGATGAATCCTTGCCGAGAGATTATATTTTTATTATTAGACCAAAAATATAAGTGATAAAAAATGAGGAATTAGTGAAAAGCTGTAAACATTAATAATTTCAATTGCACAAAAAAAATGTTAAACGAAAGCAAAAATCGTGCTCCCAGAAATAAAACAATTTCGCTCTCTGAACAGGAAAAAAAAATTTATAGAACTAAATTGATAAGATTAAAAAAACATTGTTCGATTGAGCAGATAAAAAACAAAACAATCAATCAGGATATTTTAGAAGCGATAAAATTTATACCTGTGAATTTTGTTGACCTTTTAATAATTGATCCACCTTATAATCTTAATAAAAAATTCAATTCAATATCATTTCAAAAACAGAACGAAGAATCATATAAAGATTATGTCGAATCTTGGTTGTCAAAACTTATTAGAATTCTTAAACCGAATGCGTCTATCTATATCTGTTGCGATTGGCAGTCATCTGCAATAATTTATTCCGTAATGTCAAAATATTTTATTGTTCGGAATAGAATTACTTGGGAAAGAGAAAAAGGACGAGGAGCAAAAACAAACTGGAAAAATTGCAGTGAAGACATTTGGTTTGGGACGCTTTCAGACAATTACTATTTCGATGTTGATGCCGTGAAAATGAAAAGAAAGGTAATCGCACCATATAAAGAAAATGGAAAACCAAAAGACTGGAAAGAAACCGCTGATGGAAATTTTAGAATAACTTATCCGTCAAATTTCTGGAATGATATTTCGATTCCCTATTGGTCAATGCCCGAAAATACAGATCATCCAACTCAGAAGCCGGAAAAATTAATCGCGAAATTAATTCTTGCTAGTTGTCCGAAAAATGGTTTTGTCTTTGATCCCTTTTTGGGTTCGGGAACTACATCGGTTGTAGCTAAAAAATTAGGAAGAAATTTTTGCGGAATAGAAATAGATGAAACATTTGCTTGTTTATCCGAAAAAAGATTAAAATTAGCAGAAAAAGATTTAAGAATTCAAGGATATACTGATGGTGTATTCTGGGAAAGAAATACATTAAATATTCAGAATAAAACTAAAACATAAAACTCAAAATAATGCTTAATCTTTTCGTCTGACATCTGGTGTCAGATGTTTATATTAAAATGGAAATAGAAAAATCAGGTCTTACATTTAAGAAGATTCTAAAATTTTGGTATCCTCTAGCTGCTACTTGGATAATGATGTCTCTTGAAGGACCGCTATTGACTGCATTAATCGCAAGAATGCTTGACCCAAAATTTAATCTTGCCGCTTTTGGTGTTGCATTTTCATTTGCTATGATTGTAGAAGCACCTGTAATAATGATTATGAGTGCCACCACTACATTGGCAAAAAATTATTTCTCGTTTCTGAAATTGAAAAAATTTATTTATTCAATAAACATTGTTGTTACTCTTTTTATGATAGTCCTCTTGATACCTCAGGTATTTGATTTTATTGCTTATAAATTAATCTCATTGCCTAAAGAGGTCGCTGAGTTAACTTATCGCGGCATTTTATTGATGTTGCCGTGGCCCGGTGCTATTGGCTATAGAAGATTTTATCAAGGACTATTAATCAGAAATCATCTGACACGAAGAGTTGCTTATGGAACGATGGTAAGAATTACATCAATGGCGACAAGTGCTTTTATAATGTTCAATTTAAAACTCGATGGAATAATAGTTGGTTGTGGTGCCTTATCAATCGGAGTTACAATAGAAGCAATTGCAACACGAATGATGGCAAACAAAGTAATAAAAAGATTAAGAAATGAATCGCAAGTTGACACTCAAAATTTAACATATAAACAAATAACAATATTTTATTATCCATTAGCTTTAATGTCTTTTCTTGCACTTGGAATAAATCCAATCGTAACATTTTTCCTTGGTAAAAGTTATATGGCTCTTGAATCTCTGGCGGTTTTGCCTGTTGTAAATGCGTTGGTATTTATATTCCGGGCAATCGGTCTTTCATATCAAGAAGTTGTAATTGCGTTGATCGGTGAAGAACACGAAAATTACAAAGTTTTGAAAAATCTTGCCCTTGCTGCTTCAGGTATTTTAACATTCGTTTTGGGAGTAATAGCTCTCACTCCTTTATCAGATTTATGGTTTTTGCACATATCGGGGCTATCAAGTCAGCTTGCACATTTTGCTATTCTGCCTCTAATAATAATGATAATTTATCCAGCGGTTACGTTGCTTGTTGCTTGGCAGCGAGCAGTACTTGTTCATTCATCAAAAACAATTCACTTGACTGTGGCAACTCTTACCGAAGTAACGGTTATGTTTTTAATATTGTTAATTGGTATAAAGTATCTCAGTTGGATTGGAGTAATTGCTGCTGCTCTGGCTTTTGTTCTTGGTAGAGGTGCTTCAAATTTGTATTTAATCTTTCCGTTGCGAAAAGTTGAAAAATAATTTTATGTTTTCAGAGTAAATCCAGTTCCATGAACATTGATGATCTCAATGTTTTTATCCTCTTTAAGATAATTTCTTAATTTGGTAATATAAACATCCATACTCCTGCTTGTAAAATATGAATCCTCTTTCCATATAATCTTCAGTGCATCTGAACGGTTTAATGTTTCATTTTTATTTATGCAAAGCAAACGTAAAAGTTCTGCTTCTTTTCCTGTAAGATTAAATTTTTGCTTTTCAATTTTCAATTGGCGCTTCGGGTACTCAAATTCATATTTGCCTAACTTAAATATTTTTTCTTCAGTTGATTTTTGTTTTTTCTGATTTGATACTCTTTTTAATATTGCTTTTATCCTCAGCAGTAACTCTTCGGTACTAAAAGGTTTGGTAATATAATCATCACCACCGATTTTTAATCCATCAATTTTATCTTGTATCAATGATTTTGCTGTAAGAAATATTATAGGAATGTCAGAATCAATTTTGCGAATATCTTTTGCTAATGAGAAACCATCTTTCTTTGGCATCATAACATCAAGAATACATAAATCAAATTTGTTTTTTGAAAATACATCAAATCCTTCTTCGCCATTATTAGAAACGAAAACATCAAAATTTTTTATTTCTAGATACTCTTTAAGTAGTATGCTCAAATTTTGATCATCTTCAACAAGTAATATTTTATGTTTTTCCATACAACTTTACTTCAACAATGGTAAAAATATTTCGAAACAACTTCCCTCATTAACTTTGCTTTTTAATTCAATTTTTCCACCGTGAGATTCAATGATTTTTTTTACATAACTCAATCCAATACCATATCCTTTTACATTGTGAATGTTGCCTGTGTGAACTCTGTAAAATGTATCAAATATTTTTTCTTTATCCGAAGTAGGAATACCAATGCCGTTATCCTTAATTGAAACGACTATATATTCATTTTCACTTCTAGTTGTAATTTTAATCTCGGGCTTTGAACTTGTATATTTTATTGCATTATCTATCAAGTTGTTCAATACGTTTGATATGTGCATTTCGTCGCATAAAATATTGTTGTCAGTAGCTTGAAATTCTGTCGAAATATTTCCGTCTCTTTCTTTAATAACCATTTCGTATTTATGTACCACACCAGAAATAAGTTTATGAACATCGACTTCTTTTTTCTTTAAACTGAAATTACCATTCTCAAGCAATGCAGTGTTAAGCAAGCTATCAATCAAATTCACAAGTTTTGTGTTTTCTTCCTTGATCATTTTTGTATATCGTTCAACTGAATACTTATCTTTCGTTGAATACTTTTCAGAAATCGCATCACACGCAAGAGAGATTGTAGAAACTGGTGTCTTAAATTCGTGTGTTATATTGTTTATCAGATCATTTTTCATCTCGGATATTTTTTTCTGTTTTATTAACATTTGAACTGTTTTAATAATCAGGTAAACAATTACTGCGATAACAAAAATTGAAATGATCAACATCCATGAAATCGTTCTTAAGAGATATCCCGTTTCATTAGGGAATTGAACAATTAAAAAATCCGGCTTGCGAAACACTTCAGCGGGGAAAAGTCTGACTTTATAATTTGAGCTTGTCAATTCATCAACCGCGTTACTGTCATTACAAATAATCATACTATCTTTATCCAGACTTTCAATTCCAAAATTGTAATCTAGAGGTATACCGCGATTTTTAAATTCACTATCAATAATATCTTCCAATCTCTCTGATTCAATTCTTTCGCTTATGCTGTATTCCTCACGAATAAAAATAAGTTCATCTATTACTTCATCAAATATTTTTTCTTTGTGAATTGTAAATGTATCAATATTTGTATCAACAAATATTCTTTCAACTCTGTAATCTTCTTTTCGGGGAATAATTTGTCGTTCACGAATTATTTTGGAATTATCAACAACTATCTTACGAAAAGAAGAATCGCTTCTAATTATATTGTCTGTAACATAAATTTTGTTTCTATCTCTGGTAGAATCTTCATACTCAAATCTAAAATGAAATTTTTGATTTGATTTTAGTGAATCAACATAAACGCTATATTTTTCGAAATTATTATTTGTGTCAAATAATTTTGGTACTTTATCTTGCCAGTGAATTATATGTGGAGGCAACTTATCGGGTGGTAAACCTTTTCTTAAAATAATTTCAGCTGTTTCTTCTTTTTCAATTCTATCTGCAATAAAGTGAAGTGCATCAATTACGCGTGCTTGAAATTTTTCTTTCTCTAATGTAACTGAATTTACAATCCAATATAGCTGAATAAAAATCAATCCGATAATTGCAGTGGTTAAAAAAATGATGATTAATTTTAATCTCTTTTCTTTCATATGCAAAATTAATCTTTATTATTTAATTAGATAAACGCTTTAACTATTTTTAACAATTTTTAACATTTCATTAACATTTTTGATCTGAATGAATATTTATTTTTGCAATGAAAAAATTATCATTTCAAAAACAGGAGAAAAAAATTATGTTTAATGGAAATCTTAGAAGAAAATTATTAATCATGCTTGGGCTTACAGTTATTGCTACAGTAAATTATTTTTTGTTTGCTCAAGATAATCCAGAAAAATTCAAGGATAAGATGGACAATATTAAAGGTGAAGTCCAAAAAATTACAATTACAACTGATGAAGGTGAAACTGTGCTCGAAGGTGAAGAAGCAAAAATGATCTTTGATTTAATTAAATTTCCACCTCACGAAAGATTAGAATATTTCTACCAAGTTTTTGATGATTCTACAATGGATAAAGACTTAGTTTTTTTAAGACAACACCGACCATTTGAGAAAGTAATCCGCATTGAAAGGGACTCAATGAGAGACGATGATTTAATCTTCCTACGAGAGCGTCACCCTCATGATAAAATGGTGTGGATGGATAAAGGAGAAAAAATGTTTACTATTAAACTATCTGACTCCTGCGACACAGGTGAGGAATTAATGAAAAAAATACAAGTCGAGGATGAAGACGGAGTTAAGAAGGTAACGGTTACAACAACTGAAGATGGCGAGGAAAATGTGGAAGTTTACGAAGGCGAAGATGCAGATGAATATCTTAAAGAACTTCACGGGGAAGGTAAATTTTTTATGGAATTTGATGCTCCTCCACCTGATAAAAAATTAATGTGGCTTGATGAGGATATGCATAAACACCATATTCAAGAAATGGGTGATAAAAAAATTGTTGAAGTAGAAAAAGATGATGACAAAACAAAAGTAACCATTACAACTTTTGAAGACGGAAAAGAAAAAGTTGAGGTACTAGAAGGCGAAGAAGCAGATAAATGGTTAAAGGAAAATGAAGCAGGAGATTTAGAATTTTATCCTGAAGAAAAAACTATTAAAGTCAAAATTGAAGATGGAAAGGTTATAATAGATAAAAATAATCAAAAAGAAATAATTATTATCGAAAAATAAAATTAAATGCTCCGTAAAAGGCTGGCATATTTGCTGGCCTTTTTTTATCCCTTGATACTATAATTTTTCTAATCTTGCTTTAAAATATAATAATATTCCATTCTCATAAGGTAATTCTTCAAAAACGAAATTTTGATTTTGGAATTTTTCTTTCAATTTTTCTTTAGTGTACAATAAACCGTGAATTTTTACTCTCGGATTTTTCTTTTCTGGGAGTGGAATGCTACAAAAAAACGAAGCATTATTTTTAAGCACTCTTCGCAATTCAAAAATAAATTTGTCAATATTTTTAAAGAAATTTAAGGATAAATTACAAATTCCATAATCAAAATAATCGTTTTGAAAAGGTAAATCGCAAACATCTGCGACAAATAATTCTGTATTAGAAAATTTATTTTGATGAAAATTTTTATTTGCAATTTTCAAAAGGCCTTTACTTATATCAACACCTGTAAAAAAAATATCACTGTTTAAAAACTTAACCGCATCTCCACTTCCACAAGCTAATTCTAATATATTGGCATTTCGAATGTGATTTAACTCAGAATTCAATATTTCATAATGCTTACTTATCGAAGCTGAAAATTTTTTGGGAAATATTGATTTTTCCATAATTCTGTCATACAGAAAAGAAAACATATCTCCCAGCCAAGGTTTAAATTTTTTTATTTTATTATTATTATCCAATAGAAAAAAAACATCTTTTCTGTTCACTATTTTAATAGTTTCTTTTACTTTCATTTTTAAAATTTTAATTAAATGTTGATTGAACGGGACGTAATTCTGTTAATATTTTATAATTCAAATTATTCTATAATTTTTATTTGAAATCTTAAAAAAATTATTTAAATGCATTTATAACAACAAACGAACCTTCACCAAAACCTTCTTTAACGGGTTCAATCCCCTTTATTTCATTCAACATATTAAAAATTGTTTGAGAAAAAGAAAAATTTTTAAAACCTACACCCTTCATAACTGATACAACTTCATTTGTTGAATAAAAAGTTGCATCTTTATAGAAGACACTTTCATCCTTGTATAATTGATACATTTTACCTATTGGACTATCACTGTCGATAAATCCAACAATTATTGAACCCCCTTTTTTTATAATTCGGTATGCCTCATTAAAAGTTTTTTCTAAATCGTCAACAAAACAAATGGTGGTTACTAATAAGGCAAAATCAAATTTTGAATCTTCAATTGGAAGATTTTCCGCTAAACCATCTACTACTTCAATTCCTCGTTGTTTAGCAATTTCTCTCATTTTCTCAGATGGTTCAACTCCGAATTTTATACCCAGTGGTTGAGAAAATAAACCACTTCCAACACCAATTTCAATACCATTATTACTTTGAGGTATTTTTTCTTTGACAGCTTGTAACTCCGATAAATAAGCAAATTCATTTATCTTGAACCAATCTTCATATTGGTGGGTATGTTCGTCGAAAGGTTTTGTTTTTGCCAAAATTTTCACTCCTTTTTAAATTTTTATTAAAATATTTACAATTTCAAGTTAGATATTTTTTATCTCTTTTATCTTTCTTTTTCTAGTACTCTCTGCAATTTTTTTAATTTCCATAAGCATTTCTTCGGATATCGGAACTTCAATTTCTTCGCCAGAAAACAATGCATCTTTCATTCTTACAATTCGAAGGAATAAACGTAGCGGTTCAACCATACGTGTAAACATCAAGTTATCAGCTTTATCTTCCAATATTTTTATTTCTTTTTCGTAAGCGCTAGTACTGACAGCAAATGTATATGTTTTGCTTTTATCCTTCTCGATAATATCTTCTAAATTACTTAAAGTTGCTTTACTATATTTGTCTGAGAAAAGTAGTAAATTAAGAGCTGATCCAAATACCATAATACCTTTTTCGTTTTTAGTAAGCATATTTTCAGCAACCTTAACAGTATCATTCCAAACTTCTGGTTTCACCAAATTTGCTTGTAGAATATTATCATTCAAAATGTTATAATTACTTATAGTGGGTTCAAACTGAATAAATACAATTTTGTCAGAATAATCATTTAAATCAATATTGTAAAGTTTTTGCATTGCGGTTATCATTAGTTCTGCTTTTGGGTACTGTAATGGAATTGAAATTAACGCTCCACCCTCTTTCAGCCAGGCAGCAACAAATGCAAATTCCACAAGCGGTTTGCCCGTTCCGCCGGGTCCAGTAATAAGTGTGGATGTATTTAAAGAGATTCCTTCAGGGATTAAATTATCTAACCAATCTACATTTATTTTCAGTTTACTCATTTTTTACCTCCATAAAAATTTTTTTACTCTTATATTTCTTAATATGATAAAAATTTTTTTTATTACTTTTAAAATTACAAAAATGTTTTTATTATATTTTCGTATTAGAAGCCAAATTTATTCTTCTCAGAATGTTATATAAAAATATAAGTTAATTTTTTTTTAATATGAAAAAAGTGTTTATCATTTCCTTTTTTATTGTAATAACCTCAGAAATATTTTCGCAGTATAATTTTTGTGATAATCATTCTATAGATTCTAATAATACACACCAAGAAAAAAATTATAGTCTTTATACGCAGTTCCTTGGTGGAGTGATAACAGGATTAGCAATTGCACTTCCATTTAATATGTTTGCAAAAGATAATTTTTCTGATATATCTGATAAATTTACATATATGTATCTTGGCTATACATTAGGTTCTACAATTGGGATTTGCCTTTTCTCAAACGAGCTGGATTTTTCTTCAGGACTTCTCACACTATTAGGTTCAGGAATAGGTGGTGTGATTGGCTATTTTACAAATAGCGTGGGATTAGCATTACTTTTTCCTCCCGCCTTTGGACTTGCATTCAATAATTATTTTACTCCAAATAAATACGATAATTCGAATGGATTCAGTTTTAAGGTAACAGAATTATCACAAATCATTCCTAATAACAATAACCTGATGTATCAATTAAATTTTTCGTATGGATTTTAATTTCAATATGTTTTTATCAGATCAAAATGAAAAAAGATATTTGGAGTTGCTGGGTCAACAAAAAAATTTTTTACACAATTAATTTTTAACTCAGAATTCACAGAGGTGCTACAAAAGTAGATAATAATTAACTCAAATACTCTTGAACAATCTCCTCTGAATTAACTAAAACCTAAACGACTGCTAATAAAATTTCACAAGTACCCGGTGTTAGAGACCAACTAAAGTCAATTCGGGTTAGGCAAAACGTAGCTGGGTACCCGCTGTTAGTTAAAGTGTCTAACCTTTTCCTATTTCGCTCCAAATTCTAATAATAATTTCCGAATCTCTTGGTCCGTTTGGTCAATTGAGTCTTCCGGAGTTAAACTTAAAATATTTGCTGGGAATTCTCTATATGGAGGGTAGCAATTATCAATAAGAGCATTCGGATCAGCACCATTTTCTAATAGTACTTTAATAATTTCAATTTTTTTGGTTTTTACAGCATTCACTAGAGGAGTTTCAAATTCAAAGCGATTTGTAATACTTGTATTACATTTTAATTGATAGTTTACATTAGCACCTAAGTCTATTAGTAATTTAATTAAGGAGGGAGGAATATTATAATTCGTTGCAATAAAATAACTCGTTAGTTCCAGTAAAACTGTTCGATTATTTTCATCGAGTTCATCTATGTTTGTTCCCCTTTTTAGAAGTGAAAGTATTTTTTTAGTATCACCTTTATATACGGCTTTTCTTAATTTTGATTCCATGATTTTATACTCCTTATCTCGCTAAAAAAAAAGATAATTCGCCAATTCACGCAATGGTTGGTTTATTAAAAGTTTCTGGAACGAAATGCAAAAAATCTGGGAAAAATCAACAATATTTTTTCCTCATAAACCCTATTATGTTGTGAACCTGCAAAGCGAACCTGGCAGAATTATTGACATTAGGACATAGTATCCTTTATTTATTTTAGCAATCTAAAATTTGATGTCGCAAGAAGACCAATTCCAACAATACCGATTATCGCACTTGTGGATGAAGGAAGAATTCCTAAAAACAACAAAATTGCAGAAGTCAATGCGATGATAAGCCCTGCTATAAATAAAATAATACTTATTTTTCTTTCTTTTTCCATAGGGTCAAATTAGTATAAAATCAATAATTTTTTCATACAAAAAAGCTCCTAGTAATATTTTATCCAACTTATTCTATTCACAAATTCGATTTAATTAATTCATAAATTCCATTATTTTTATAGCAAAACTACTAAATATTTTTTTAAAAAGTATTATTTTTTCCCTTTTTTCCTCCTGTATTCTACATTCTAAATTATCCATTCATAATTGACCATTATCCTATTAACCATTTTAAAAAACTTTCTCTCACAATAAGGTTTTCTCAAATTCAGTCCTATGATTCAGTGAGGAAAAATTCCCTAAAATTAACGCTTTTTATTTCTTCAATAATATAAAAACCTAATTATTTTATATTAATTATAGTTAAAAACATTGGTTAAAAGTATATTTTTTGCTATATTTTGATGTTAAATTGGAGAAAAAATGGAATTTAAAGTTAATAGTAAGGAATTAGAAAAACTTCTAACAAAAATTATCCCAGGTATTCCTCCTCGTACACCAGTAAATATTCTCGAAAACTTCCTTTTTGATATTTCTGACGGTGTTTTAACTGTTTATGCAAGTGACATGGAGATGGTATTAAAATCTTCTATCAACGTCATTTGCGAAAGCAATAAACAAATTGTCGTTCCGGCAAAATTATTTTATGACATTATTCGCAATCTTCCTGATGATACTCTGCATTTTACAATCAAGGACAATGGTAAGATGACTCTGAAAAGAGGAAAAAGCGAATATACATTTAGCTACTTGCCGGGCGAGGACTTTCCTGAAATTCCTTCTTTCCCCGTAACTGATACTAACGAAGAAGATATACATGAAATTGTTATAAATGGTGTTGACCTTCAAGAGGCATTGGATAAAACAGTTTTTGCAATCAGTAAAGAAGAAATTCGTGCTGCAATGATGGGTGTTCTATTTGATTTTGCAAAAGATGGAATACGATTCATTGCAACTGACGGACATAGATTATCTAAATATCACCACAAGGGATATAAACCGGATTTTGTCGATCAATATATTGTTCCAGAACGGGCAATTAGTATTATTCTGAAAATCCTAAGTGAGAGGGATGTAAAAATTTTTCTTTCTAAAACTCACATTGAATTTAAACTTGATGATATGGAATTGATTACACGTTTAATTGGTAAGAAATATCCTGATTATAATACCGTAATCCCACTTGAGAATGAATTTGAAATGAAAATAAACACAAAGGAATTATTAGGTGTAGTTAAAAGAATGATTTTATTTTCAACTACCGGGTCAAGACGTGTTAAATTTTCTATCGAGCCTGATAATGTAGAGATTAGCGCTGAAGATGTTGAAGTTGGTACATCGGGAAAAGAAAATATTCCCTGTTCATACAAAGGAGAGCCTTTAAGTATTGGTTTCAATACTCAGTATGTAAACGATATAACTAATCATATAACCGATCAAGAAGAAATTACATTTAAATTTAGTTCGCCGTCAAAAGCAGTGATAATTCAGCCTGTAAAAGCAAAGGAGAATGTTGATATCCTAATGCTTTTGATGCCAGTTCGACTGAATAATTAAAATGAACCTAAGATTTCTTAAACTGATAAATTTTCGGTTACATAAAAATAGTTTTATTGAGTTCTCTGACAATTTGAATTATATCATAGGTGGGAATGGTCAAGGAAAGACATCCATACTCGAAGCAATTTATTATATCAGTACAACAAAGAGTTATATTGCTTCCTCTGATTATGAGGCTGTTTCCTTCAGCGAAAATTTTTTTGATATTGAAGGAACCGTTGACGATTTGACCGAAAATAAAGTTAAATTAAATTATAACGCATTAAGTAATAAAAAAGAAATAAATCTTAACGATAAAAATATTTACTCTGCCGCATCAATTATTGGAAAGTTTCCTATTGTTATTATTACTCAGTCCGATTACAAAATCACATTGGGTGCTCCGGCAGACAGACGAAAATTTATTGATTCTATAATTTCACAGGCAAGCGAAACTTACCTGAATCTTTTGCTTGAATACCAGAAGACACTTCGTCAGCGTTCTTCTTTGCTTAATCAAATTAAGGAAACCAATAATTCTGATTTGTTCAGGCAACTTGATGTTTGGACAGAAACATTGGTAAACAGAGGGACAGAAATAGTTAAGCATAGATTAAAATTTATAAAATCGTTTAATGATTATATTACAGCTTGTTATAGTAAAATAATGAATGGTGCAGAAAAACCAATTATAAAATACTCGTTCAACAACTGCGAAGATGAAGAAAAAGTTGAACCGGTTTTTGTCGAGGAGCTTGACAAATTACGAGAGCAGGAATTGAGGAGGGCTACTAATCTTGTCGGTCCACACAGAGATGATTTTCTTTTTTATGTTAACGATTACGAATTAAAATCATTCGGGTCGCAAGGACAAAATAAAACGTATCAGATTGCTTTGAAGTTTGGCCAGTTTTTTTTCCTGAAGGATGTGCTTGGTAAAACTCCTATGTTTTTAATGGATGATGTGTTTGGTGAACTTGATTCATATCGAGCAAATAAAATTAGCGAATACTTAAATGAAATTGGTCAGGCATTTATCACGCTTACAGATTTTTCAAATTTCAGTCATTTAAACAAATCGGTAAACGATAAAATCATAAATGTTACGAAAGGAAATGTTACCTATGTCTAAGTACAAAAGCATTGGTGACATTCTGGATAATGAAAACGATTTCAAAAAATTTAGGGAAATTTTAAAAGAGAGTGAAATATTAAACACTTTTATCTCGCTCTTCCCGGATCTGAAGAAAATTGCTAAGCCTGTAAGGATTGAGAAAAATGTTCTTTATTTACGTGTTGAAAATTCTGTATGGCGAAGTGAATTGCACATTAAACAGAAAATGCTAATTGAAAAAGTTAATGAACATTACCGAAAAAATATACTTAAATCAATAAAATTTGTATCGTAAGAAAATAATATCGGAGAATATAAAGTGACAAAAGAAACGGCTCAAAAAAATTACACGGCCAAAAATATTAACGTGCTTAAAGGATTGGAAGCAGTTCGGAAAAGACCAGCAATGTATATTGGTGATGTAAGTTCGAGAGGTTTGCATCATTTGATAAACGAAGTCGTTGACAACTCAATTGACGAAGCACTAGCAGGATATAACGATTTTATCGGCATTACTATAAACAAGGATGGCAGTGTAACAGTTGAAGACAAGGGTAGGGGCATCCCTGTTGATATGCATCCCGAAGAAAAAAAATCTGCGCTTGAGGTTGTAATGACTGTGCTTCATGCTGGTGGAAAGTTCGACAAAAATTCTTATAAGGTTTCGGGTGGATTGCATGGTGTTGGTGTTTCTGTTGTTAACGCTTTATCTGAATGGTTAAAGGTAAAAGTATATAGAGATGGGAAAATCTATTTACAGGAATATCATTGCGGAATACCAAAAGGAGATGTAAAGGAAGTGGGCAAAGCACCTAAAAATGAAACGGGAACAGTTGTGACTTTTATGCCGGATAAATCGATCTTCCGAGTAACAAAATTCAAATTTGATATTGTGTGCGAAAGAATGAGAGAATTGGCTTATCTGAACAAAGAAATTACTATTAAAGTTACCGACCAAGCCGAAAAAGAGGAAGAGACTTTTCATTATAAAGGAGGGCTAATCGAATTTATTCAGTATCTCGATGAAACAAGACAAGCAATACATAAACCAATTTATATTGAAGGAGAACGAGAAAATACACCTTTAGAAATTGCATTTGAATACAATGACAGTTATAACGAAAATATTCATACTTATGTCAACAACATTAATACTTCAGAGGGGGGAACTCATTTAGTTGGTTTTAAAACCGCCCTTACTCGAACTTTAAACAATTATGCTTATAAAAACAAACTTATAAAAGAAAATGGATTAGTTTTAACTGGCGATGATTTCCGCGAAGGATTGACAGGAGTTATATCAGTAAAAGTGATGGATCCACAGTTTGAAGGACAGACAAAAACAAAACTTGGAAATAGTGAAGTAAAAGGCGTAGTCGAAACCATAGTTGGAGAAAAACTTTCGGAATATCTTGAAGAGAATCCTGCTGTTGGCAAAAAAATAATTGAAAAATGTTTGCGTGCAGCAGAGGCAAGGGCTGCTGCAAGAAAAGCCCGTGATTTAATTCGAAGAAAAAATGCTCTTGATTCGATGGACCTGCCGGGTAAATTAGCAGATTGCTCAATCAATGACCCTCAGCATTGTGAAATTTATATTGTCGAAGGTGATTCAGCTGGTGGTTCTGCTAAGCAGGGACGAGATAGAAGATTCCAAGCTATACTTCCATTGAGGGGCAAAATTCTTAATGTCGAAAAAGCAAAACTTAATAAAATTCTTGAAAATAATGAAATAAAAACAATGATTGCTGCATTTGGAGCTGGTATCGGTGAAGATTTCAATATTGAAAATGTACGATACGGAAAAATAATAATTATGACCGATGCAGATGTTGACGGCAGTCATATCCGAACCTTACTTTTAACATTTTTTTACAGATATTTAAAAGAACTAATCACATCGGGTAATGTTTACATTGCTCAACCTCCGTTATATAAGATCAAAAAAGGTAAAGAAGAAATATATGCTTATGATGAAAAAGAACGTGAAGAAGTATTAAAGAGATTGCGAGGAAAAGGCAAAAAAGAAGAAGAGACGACAATTGTAACATCGGAAGAAGAGATCGCCGAAGAAGCTCCGGAATTAATGGATAAGAAAATTCTGATTTCAAGATTCAAGGGGTTAGGTGAAATGAATCCAATTCAATTATGGAACACTACAATGAATCCAGAAACTAGAACAATACTTCAAGTCAATCTTGAAAGTGCGGCTGCGGCTGATAAGGTATTTGAAACTTTGATGGGTGATATTGTAGAGCCAAGGCGTGAATTCATCGAGAAACATGCTAAATATGCTAATCTTGATATCTAATTAAATTAATTTGTAATAAAAACTTAATGAATAAAAATTATGACAACACTTTTTGAAAAAGTTATTCCCGTTTCACTTGAAGAGGAGATGAAATCTTCTTATATAGATTATGCAATGTCGGTTATAGTTGCAAGAGCATTACCCGATGTCCGTGACGGATTGAAACCCGTTCATCGCCGCGTATTATATGGAATGCATGAACTTGGGCTTGCACATAATAAACCTTATAAAAAATCTGCGAGAATTGTCGGAGAGGTGCTTGGTAAATACCATCCTCACGGTGATACGGCAGTTTACGATACAATGGTTAGAATGGTTCAAGATTTTTCATTGCGTAATCCCTTGGTCGATGGGCAAGGAAACTTCGGCTCCGTTGATGGCGATTCTCCAGCAGCAATGCGATACACAGAGGCAAGACTGGCAAAAATTGCACAAGAGATGTTGAAAGATCTTGATAAGAATACTGTTGAGTTTGTTCCAAACTTTGATGAATCTCTTCAAGAGCCAACAGTCTTACCTGCTTATTTACCAAATCTATTAATAAATGGTTCAAGTGGTATTGCAGTCGGTATGGCAACTAACATCCCTCCGCACAACTTAAATGAAATTGTTGATGGGGTTATCGCAATTATTGACAAACCTGATATTCCAGTTGAAGGATTATTGAAATACGTAATTGCGCCGGACTTTCCAACAGCAGGAATTATTTTCGGCTATGATGGTGTTAAGTCGGCATATCTAACAGGAAGGGGTAGGATTGTAATTAGAGCAAAAGCGAATATTGAAACTCTGAAGAACAGCAGAGAAAATATTATTATCACCGAACTGCCATATCAGGTAAACAAAGCGATTCTAATAGAAAAAATTGCTGAACTTGTTCGCGAGGGAAAGATTGAAGGTATCTCAAATATCCGAGATGAATCTGACCGTGACGGAATGAGAGTAGTTATTGAATTGAAAAGAGATGCTCAGGCAGAAGTAATATTAAATCAACTTTTCAAGCATACAAGAATGCAGGAAACCTTTGGTGTAATAATGCTTGCTTTGGTTGATGGTGTTCCTAAAGTTTTGAACTTGAAGGAAATTATGGAACACTTCATCAAACATAGAATGGATGTATTAGTTCGTAGAACGAAATTTGAACTTGATGCAGCAGAAAAAAGAGCACATATACTCGAAGGATATATAATTGCCCTCGATAATATTGACGAGGTTATTGAAACCATTAAATCTTCTAAAGATGTCGAGACTGCAAAAACAAGATTAATGAAACGTTTCAAGTTATCTGAGATTCAGGCAAAAGCAATTTTGGATATGCGTCTTCAAAGATTAACCGGACTAGAAAGAAAAAAAATTGAACTTGAATATAAAGAAATCATTAAGTTAATTGAAAAATTGCGCGGCATTCTTGAAAGCGAAAAGAAACGTTATCAAATAATCAAAACTGAACTTCTTGAAATAAAAGAAAAATATGGAACACCGCGATTAACTGAGTTGATAAAAGATTTTAAAGATTTTTCACTTGAAGATACTATAGCCGAAGAAGATGTTGTAGTTACAATTTCGCATAGTGGTTTTATCAAGAGATTCCCTGTCAGTGGCTATCGTAAACAGGCACGAGGCGGCAGAGGTGTTACTGGTGCTACCACGAAAGAAGATGATTTTATCGAGCATATGTTTATTGCTTCTACTCACCATTATATAATGGTCTTCACAGATCAAGGCAGAGGATATTGGTTGAAAGTATACGAACTACCCGAAGGGGGACGTGCTACGCGTGGAAGAGCATTACAAAATTTAATCGAAAAAGACAAGAATGAAAAAATTACTGCCTTTGTATCTGTCAAAGAATTTACTGACGATAAATATCTCTTTATGATTACAGAAAAAGGAACCGTTAAGAAAACAGTTTTATCTGCTTATGGCAATGTTAGAAGAGGTGGAATAAATGCAATTAATATTGTAAAAGGTGATAAGTTGATAGAGGTCGGAATGACTGATGGTAGCAACGATATAATTCTCGGAACTAAGAATGGAATGGCAATAAGATTTAAAGAAAAGGATGTTCGTGATATGGGCAGAACTTCAACAGGTGTTAGAGGTATTAGGTTGGGTAAAAATGATAAAGTAGTAGGTGGTGTAGTTGTCCGTAGAAGCGCAACATTATTATCCGTCACCGATAAAGGCCACGGGAAACGAAGCGATATAAGCGATTATAGATTAACCAAACGCGGTGGTAAAGGCGTCATTACCATCAAGACTGATACAAAGAATGGTAATTTAATTGCTTTAATGGAGGTACATGATCAAGATGAATTAGTAGTTGTTACTACCAAAGGTATGGCTATTAAGCAAAGTGTAAAGGATGTTCGTGTTACGGGCAGAAATACACTCGGAGTTAGAATAATAAGATTGAAAGAAAACGACTCAATAGCAGATATAGCAAAAGTAATTCCTGAAGATTCATCTGTTGAAAATGGGGAATAATTAATTAATTACATAAATATAGGATTAGAATTTATGAAAAATAAAAATCAAAAATTTGACACTAAATGTGTTCATGCGGGAATTAAAGAATATGAATTTGGACCTGTTGTTCCTCCGATTTATCAGACTTCAACATTCAAATTTAAATCAACTTCTCACGGTGCTTCTCTCTTTAAAGGAGAGGAGGAGGGTTACATCTATACAAGAATGGGTAACCCCACAATAGAAGCAATGGAAGATGCCATTGCAGAACTCGAAGGTGGATATAAAGCACTCGGCTGTGGCAGCGGTATGGCTGCTATCCATACTTGCCTGGTATCTCTTCTTAATCATGGCGAGCATGTAATCTGTTCAAAAGCAGTTTATGGCCCGACAAACACACTTGTCAAAAATGTATTAAGCAAATTTAATATTGAAACAACTTTTGTGAACACTTCCAATCTCAAAGATATTCAAGAGGCAGTTAAGCCAAATACAAAAGTAATCTATATCGAAACACCGGGCAATCCTACTCTGGAAATTGCTGACCTTGCTGAAACAGCAAAAATCGCAAGATCAATCAATGCCAAATTAGTTGTCGATAATACTTTTATGAGCCCAGCACTTCAACAGCCTTTAACTCTTGGTGTTGATATTGTTGTGCATAGTATGACAAAATTCTTAAACGGACATGCTGATGTTGTTGCAGGAATTATTGTTGTCAAGGATAAAGAAACTTATGCTTTATTCAGAAAAACACTAAATCAACTTGGTGGCGTTATTGATCCATTTAACGCATTTCTTGTTCATAGAGGATTAAAAACTCTTAGTATTAGATTGGAAAAACAATGTAAAAGCTCAATGAAGATTGCAGAGTATCTGGAGAAACATCCGAAAGTAGAATGGGTAATGTATCCCGGTTTGAAATCTCATCCCGAATATGAAATTGGCTTGAAACAACACAAAGATCATGGTGCAATGATTTCATTTGAATTAAAAGGTGGTTTCAGTGCCGGAGAAACAATGATGAATTCTGTCGAATTATGTCAATTGGCAGTTAGTCTCGGTGGGGTTGAATCGCTAATTCAACATCCAGCTAGCATGACACATTTATCTATGGGAAAGGAATCACGAAAAGAAGCGGGTATTACAGATGGACTTGTACGTCTTTCCGTCGGGATTGAAAATGTTGATGATATTATTTCAGACCTTGAATCTGCCCTAAATAAAATTAGTTGATTAATTTTATTTAATAAAAATTGAATGCAGCATTATAATAAATATATTTTGCTGCATTTTTTTATTTTAAATTAGATATTTTCAAATCATTTGTGTAGGAAATATATTAAATTTGAATAATTATTTATCAAACACATTTTTAATTAAAAAAAATCTTATGGAGGAAAAATGAACGATTTTGATGTGATACCTTATTTAATTTATTGTATCGGTGGACTTTTTGTTTTGATCTTATTCACAAAAATGTTTTTTATAGTCAAGCAACAAACTACTGTAGTAATCGAACGATTCGGAAGATTTAAGAGAATTGCATCTCCCGGTTTAAGAATGAAAATACCTTTTATTGACCAGATCATTGCGCGTGTTAACATGCGGATCAGACAACTAGATGTGGGTGTAGAAACTAAAACAGATGATGACGTATTTGTTATGGTGCAGGTATCCGTTCAATACTTTGTTATTCCCGAAAAAGTTTATGATGCTTTCTACAAGTTAAATAATCCCGAAGGGCAAATAACTTCCTACGTATTTGATGTAATTCGTGCTGAAATTCCAACAATTGAACTTGATGATGTTTTCAGAGAAAAAGACAGAGTGGCACAAAGCGTAAAAGAAAGTCTTTCTGATGTTATGAAAGATTATGGGTATGATATTGTGAAAAGTCTTATTACTGATATTGATCCTGCACAAGTTGTAAAAACAGCTATGAACGAAAAAGAAGCAGCAAAGCGAATTAGACAAGCCACATTAGACAAAGCTGAAGCAGATAAAATACGAGTTGTTAAAAATGCAGAAGCAGAAGCTGAAAGCAAAAAATTACAAGGAGAAGGATTAGCACAGCAAAGAGTTGCAATTGCGAGAGGTATGAAAGAGTCGGTTGAGATATTAAAATCTGTTACAGAAAGTTCGGGAAATGAAGTATTAATTCAATTGCTAATAACTCAATATTTTGACACATTAGATTCAATGGCTAAACATAGTTCATCAAATACAATTATGCTACCTCATAATCCTGCTGGTATAAATTCATTTTTTGAAGAAATACGAAATACACTTATTGCTGCGAAATTAGTAGAAACAGATCACACAAAAGGGAAGAAATAATCAGTAATGAAATTATTAGCCCCCGATAATATCGGGGGTTTTTTTGTTTCTATAAATAATAACATTATTTTAAAAATAAATATTATATTTCATTTCTTTTTCTTACATTTGCGCACTTTAATTTTTAATTTTAGGGGATTATATGAATACCAAGAAAGAAAAAATAACAATAATTGGTGCAGGCAATATCGGGATGGCGATTGCGAAAGGCTTGGCTAATTCAAAAAATTATCAACCTAAAGATATTATTCTTACAAGAAGACATCTTCATCTTCTCGACGATTTTAAAAAGAAAGGATTTGCTGTAACAGATAATAATTGTAAAGCAGTAAAAGAAAGTAATATAATTATTATCGCTGTTGAACCACAACAACTAAATTCTTTATTGACTGAAATTTCAAATTCAATAAATATTAAACAACATTTAATAATTTCTGTCGTATCGGGTGCAAGTGTAAAACAGATAAAAGAAAAAATCGGGAAAAATGTAACTGTAATCCGGGCAATGCCAAACACCGCAATTGCTGTTGGGGAATCAATGACTTGTATTGCGGCGTTAAAAGCAAATAATTCGTCCATTCAAAAAGCGAAAAAAATTTTTGAGACAGTTGGTAAATGTATGGTGATTGAAGAAGAACAAATGACAGCAGCTACAGCACTCGGTGCCTGCGGTATTGCTTTTTTCTTGCGTGCAATAAGAGCTGCATCGCAAGGTGGAATTGAGATTGGTTTCCGTTCAGATGTTGCTCTTACAATTGCTGCACAAACTGCAAAGGGGGCAGCAACTATTATGCTTAATTCTGAGAGACATCCCGAGTTTGAAATTGATAAGGTTACGACTCCGCGAGGCTGTACAATATCAGGATTAAATCATATGGAACATGAAGGGTTTAGTTCAGCGATGATAAAGGGAATAACCGTATCTGCGGAAAAAGCTGCAAAGCTTTATCAAACAAATAATGATTAAATTAGTGTAATAAATTAAATTTTTGCGACTTTTAAGTTGTGAAAAAAAATAATTTGAATAAAGGTTTTAATCAAAATTAATTCTTTATTAGGTGAAAGTTCAAGCATTTTTGTGTTATTTAATAACAGACTTAAGATTGATGAAACTAAAAAATGATTATTCTGTTATAGTCTGTTCTTGAATAATTTTATTTTGTGAAACCTTTAGACATATTAATCATCTTAATTTCGAAAATTAAATTAACTTTGGAGAACAAAATGGGTAATTACGTCATTGGAACTGACGCAAACTTTGAAACAGAAGTATTGAAATCAGATATGCTTGTATTGGTTGACTTTTGGGCACCTTGGTGTGCTCCTTGTAAGATGGTCGCACCAGTTGTTGAAGAAATTGCAGACGAATATGCAGGTCAATTAAAAGTTGTAAAAGTAAACACAGACGAAAATCAACAGATTGCTTACAAATATGGAATAATGAGCATACCAACTTTAGGAATTTTTAATAAAGGTGAAGTAGTAGATGGAGTGGTCGGAGCTGTGCCGAAGCAAATGTTATTAGAAAAAATAAAACCTCATCTTAGAAAAACAAACTAAAAAAAAAGCCTCTTAATTTATAAGAGGCTTTTTTGATTATAAGGCAATTTATTTTTCTATAATTGCTTCAACAGCACAAGTAGGAATGCATGTTTTGCATTCAGTGCACAAATCAGGAACAATAAAAGTAAAATCTTGTGACAGAGGAGGGTGCATTTCACCATTAAAATTATACTCTTCGCCTGCAGCAAAAATTGCACCTTCTGGACATTCATCTATGCATGCTCCACAATTGATGCATTCTTCCGTGATTACAATAGCCATATTTTTCTCCGTTTTATTGTTAAAGTTAAAATTGAACTATGTTAATTTATTGATTTAATAATTAAATTCAAAATAGAATTTTATTGTCTGAATTAAACAAATAAATTTTTATTTTATGTTACTCAAAATTAAATATATTGACAGTAAAAACAAAATAATAAGAATAATTTTATCATAAATTTCTGTTCGTATTCTGGTAAAAAAGAAACTTCCGATTATTATTCCCATAATCACTACTGGAATTGACTTAACGAAATCCCAAAATACATTTTTTGTCGTAAGACCTGTAAAGAAATGAATGCTTACAATAAAAAAAGATAGAACAATAAAATATCCTGTGATTTGAGCTTTCTTAAAAACCTTGTCATAATCGTTCATCGCGAAATAAATAATTACTGGTGGACCGCTTGTATTAAAGGCACCACCTAATAATCCCGAGAAAAAACCAGATATATAAGCATACTTCGAATTTACTTTTGTTGAATTTATCTTGATTAGTGTTTTGTAAATTACAAATGTAAGAAGAATTATACCAAGAGATATTTTTATTATTTCTGGACTTGCTTTTGCAAGGAAAAACACACCCAATGGCACACCAATAATTGCACCCAAGAAAATCTCTTTCAACTCAGAAAATTTTATGTTTTTTCTAAATTCAATAAATAAAGCAAAATTTACAATAAATCCACACAAAGCACCAAGAGGTATAGCATGCTTAACAGGAAGAAAAATAGTCAGAACCGGAATTGAAATTATTGCAAATCCAAATCCTGTTAAACTTTGAACAAACGATGCCAAAAAAAATACGAACAAAATTAATATAAATTCTAAGTTCACTAATAATGATAGATTGTTAAAAAATTATACCTGAAGATTTTTCTTAGCATCAATTTTTTTTATAACAATTTTAAATACAAAAAGTGCTATTGCTGCCAATAAACCAATCCCGACAAAATAATACCAGATATAGTGAGCGTCAGCATAGTATGCCATTCTCTGTACTTCAGTTAATCCTGCCGGTAACGTTGTAGGATCGGGACAATAAGAATCAAGTAAAAATCCCGACATTACAAAACCAATAATATATGAGAAGAAAGAATGTAGATGACTAAAACCCATATATAAACCTTCTTCACCTTTTGGTGCTTGTAAAGAAAAATATTCAAGAAATCTTGGCGAAATAAAACATTCTGCTAATCCCTGCAATGCGATACCAACAATCATCATAAATGTTAATGGATGCATATTAAAAAGTCCAAAAACATTAATTGCTTGACTACCCAATATATTACTAAACGCCATTGCTAATGCTGATAAAGGCATAATTAACATACCAACAAAAATTGAATTAACTGCTTGCTTCTTTCTCATCAATTGAGTAATTAACACGACAAATATTACCACGACAAGAGGATTAACATTAGCTAACCATTCAGGTTTTGCTTCTTCACCTTGAAGACGAATTACGAATTTTGGCATTGTAGCATATAGCTGACCCTGAATTAACCAAAATCCTGACACAATAAGTGTTAATGCAATTAATCTTCCCTTTGTAAAAATTCTAACCAAACCTTCCCATACTTCTTTCAATGATTTTCCTTTTGTATCTTCTTTTACGTCTTTAAAAACAAATAGTGCAAATAATAATGCAAGAAATGCCATCCCAGAAGAGAAAAAATTAACGTGCTCAAGTCCTAGTCCTTGTCGAATATATGGAACAACCGTTTTACCACTAAAGGCACCAATATTTACAACCCAGTAGAATAATGAAAAACCTCGCGCCCTATTAATTTCATTTGTTGTTTTAGCAACGGTTCCTGTAATCAACGGTTTAATAAATGATGCGCCAACCATTAAGATTATTAATAGAATTATTACCATTAATTTCGTTGTAAAAATTCCCAAGAAAAAATATCCGATCGTCAGTAAACCAAAGGCAATAATTAATCCGTTTTTAAATCCTATCTTGTCTACAAATGTGCCCGAAAATGGAGGAAAGAAATATACTCCTGCAGAAAAAACACCTGCAATAATACCTGTTTCTATGTCGGTAAATCCGACAATATCAGTTAAATAAAGTGTAAGAACGATAAAAAATCCGTAATAAGCAGCACGTTCCATTAATTCCATCGCATTTGCAATCCAAAAACGAGACGGAAACTTCCACGATGTTGGTTGTGTGTTCTCCATTTAGTTCCTTTATTAAATTATTCGATTATTGAATTATAGATTAAACCTTCTTTTTGTTCGATATCATAAACATAACCATTGACAACTATGTATCGTATCTCATCCTTTTCTTTAATAATAAAATTAGCGGAGCTACCAATTTTTATTTCCTCATCTTTATTTTTATCTTTTGTTATTATATTTATCGGTAATTTAGTGCATCTTTCTTTAGTAGTGAAATTATTTACTTTTACTGAAGTGTAACCTTGTTCATATAATTTTTCATAATCTAATTTTTCCACATCTTCAATTGAATTGATTTCACTTAAATATATCTTGCCGGGAAATATTTTCATCGTATCACAGTCAAGTTCATCATAACCAAAAAAAGGGGTAAGGTCTCCTATGTCTTGTACTCTGCCGATAAAATTTATTTCTTGTTTATCTTGAAAAATATTTTCTGTCCTATAAATACCAATATCAACTAATATATCCCGTCCATCCTTTTCCATGGTAACATTTCTCAATAGCAGATCAAATGCCCGCCTTTCGTTTTCTGGTATATTAAAGTAAGTTTGTATATCTGATGTTTTATAACATTCGTTTGATATAGATTGAAATGCCGAAAGCAATGCAACAAAATTTATTTTTCTAAGGAATTGTTTTTCGAAATCATTTTTCCATCCACCGGTTTCAATTAAAACTGAACTCGTTCCCCACTTTATCATATTGTCACCAAATGCTCTCGGCTCGAAATCGTCATTGTATTTAGCAATGTATCCAGGAATAAATTGTGAAAGTTCTTCAAATAAACAGGAAATTAATTTCATTGTCCTTTCTCTGACATCGTTGATATCTTTTTCATAA
>JAFGPR010000147.1 GCA_016936095.1 Ignavibacteriales bacterium
ATCAGTCAGTTGTTGAATAAAATTATGTATTGGTGTTATAAAATCCTCCACTAAAGGATAATAACTTATTTCCGCTGATGCTAACATCTATTTACCTATGTTTATTTATGATAAACAAAATAATTTGTTTATTGAACTAAAACATTTATAAAAGCATATTCTATGTTTTATGCTTCAGGTGTATTGTATAAAATATTTTAATCTTGTATTAAGTAAACTCCAGATTTTAATTTTGGTTTTCCAAACACTGCGATTTTTTAGTAATATCGTTTGTGGTTAGAAATTTTAAATCTTTTTTCCTGTTGAAACTCTTCTTGCTCAAAGTCAAAGTTTATAATCAATAAACAACATGTTAAAATGTACATAAAGTATTTTTAATTTCCTAATTAAAAACTTTATATGCCATAATAATAGCTGCAACAAGGGTTGTTAGTGCAAATAGAATTTTCAATAATTTTGGTCTTGATTTTATTGCAATGCTACCACCAATTAAACCTCCAATAGCACCACCAATTGCTAATGGTACCGCAATGCAGTAATCAAAATGTCCTGCAATAGTATGCCCTATAAAACCGGTTAATGCCGAAACTGCCACCAATGTACTCGCTGTACCAACAGCATTTTTCATAGGTACGCTGCATACCAATACAAGCAGAGGAACCATAAAAGAGCCTCCAGATATTCCAATCATTCCGGCAATAAATCCAAATGCTAAAACTATAGGTACAACTATCAAAAGATTAACGGAATAAGCAGTTGTATTGTCAAAGGATTTGATATTCCAATAGTACAAGCCAGATTTTATTATTTCATTTGGGTTGCTGTTAACAGGTTTTAGCATTAAAAGCGCTAAAAAGAAAAGTAAAATTGAAAAAATGAGCCTGAGTGTTTTTTCGGGGACATACTCAGAAAAAAAACCTCCTAAGAAAGCTGATACTCCAATTAAGATACCCATAAAGATTGCTAATTTCCACTCTACAAATTTTTTTTTCCCAAAAACAAGCATAGCAAAAAAGGCTGTAGTGAATAGAATAAATTGAACAGATGTAGCCGCAACGTACATGTCGATTCCTGATAGGACTAATGCAATTATAAAGAAATTGCCCCCGCCATGACCTGTCATAACCATGAATACGGCAATTATTAATATAATAAATGCTAATATCCAAATACTCATTTTCTGCTGCCCTTAATTTTAAACAACACTTAAATATTTAAATGTTTTATATGAAAATATTCCAATCTAGGTAATAATTTATTTTTACTATTTAAATATTGCATTATTATTTTGAAAATTAATATTTAATTCATTGTTTTAGTGAAATATTATTTTTTATTATTTACTTTTACCAACTCCGCCGCAATACTAACAGCAATTCCAGCGGGGGTGTGGCTGTTTATTGATAAGCCGATAGGGGAGTGGTTATTTTGATTATTTTTATAAAAAGAAACTATACTTTTAGAGACGAATAATTATATTTATATCTGATATGACAATTATTGTAACAAATTACAAAATACTCGAACATTCATTTTGTCTGCTGTGGGTTATATGCACTTTTCCATATCTTATTTGTTTCGTTGATTAAAAATTTGAATTTATTATTTTTTTACATGATATTACTATATTAGTATCTTCCCTGATTTATCAATAAAACCGTATTTCCCATTTTTCCTTACATAAGCTAAACCTTCTGAAAAGTTAGATGGCCACTCAAATTGTGGTTTTATTACAATTTTACCTGTTTTGTCAATATAACCGTATTTTTTATTTTTTCTTATAAAAGCAAGTCCATTTGAGAAATCACCTGCATCGGTAAAATCAGTTGCTAAATCAATAATTATTTTTCCATCGTTATTAATATATCGTCGGGTTGGTTCACTTGTCCCTTCCCATTTTTCTACAAGTGCTAAACCTTCAAAAAAATTATAGGCTTTAGTATGGAATGGTTTAATAATTATTTTACCAGTTTTATCAATATAGCCAATTTTTCCATTTTTATCATTACTCGAAAAATCTTGAAACCAAGCTAGTCCCTCATTAAAATCTCCAACTTCGCCACAATTTTTATTTATACTTTTAATTACATTGCATCTAAGATCAATAATTATGTTTCCTTGTTTGTCAATAAAACAATAGTGACTAGAATGTCCTACTCTTGCTAATCCTTCTGAAAAATTATGATAAGGGTAAGAGAGAGTTTGATTATCAATTTTGATATTACCTTTTATATCAATGTATAATTTTTTGTTGTCTTTTTGTACAGCGGCTAATCCTTCTGAAAAATTAGAAGCGCTATACAATACTTGGGGTATCACTATTTTCCCATTAATATCTAAATAGCCATACGCGCCTTGGTTTTGTTTATAAATTTGAAAATAGGCTAAACCTTCACAAAAGTTTCCAACATTATCAAATACAGGATTTATAAACCATCTTCCGATTATATCAATAAACCCCCATTTGCCATTCTGTTTTACTTTTGCATAGCATTCTGAAAAATTGTCAGCATCTTCAAATATCGGCTCAACGAAAAAACTTCCATTTTTGTGAATAAATCCCCACTTACCATCTTTTTTTACAGGTGCTATACCCATTGTGAATGATTTTGCATCTTCAAAACAGCATTTATTTCCTTTCTGGAAAATATTTATTATACTCATAACTATAACCTCCTAATAATATTTGCCTTTTAATTCTATATTACTTATTCTGTTATATAATAGCTTTATCTTTTTTTTATTCTAAATATAGTATTTTTAATTTTATATTCAAAACTATTATTACTTAATTTATCTAAATCAGTAGTAATGTTTAAAACAATTTTTGCTAGTTTAGCTGTCTAACGATAAGCAATGTGTTAATAATTATAAAAGTTCTTTGAATTCTTGTATTGTTAAACATACTTGTTTAATAATAGAACGCAAAGTACCTTTTGCAATCTCTTTGTGATTAGGAACAACTATTCTTCTATTTGGATATGTGTTTTGTCTTAATATTAGATGACTACCTTTTTGTCTATCTTTTTCATATCCAATTTTAAGTAAAGCAGCAACTACTTCTCGTCCAGATATTTGAGGTAGTTTACTCAAACTGCAATTTCCAATATTTCTTCTTGCACTGATGGGGGGATAGGTTCGTTATGTGCTTTTAAGCTTTCAATATATAATTCAATTGCTTCTTGAATATTTTTTAATGCTTCTTTTCTTGTTTTCCCTTGCGAAATGCATCCGGGTAAGGAAGGAGCTTCTACAACAAATACCCCATCTTCATCTTGTTCGATTAGAACTCTGTATTTCATTGCTCACCATTATTATATATTAATCTTGTAAATCTACTATCAAAAATAATTAAATTAAATAAATTATCAAACAAAGATTTTGTTATTTACACTCACCAACTCACCAGCAATACTTACTGCAATTTCAGCAGGGGTGTGGCTGTTAATTGGCAAGCCGATAGGGGAATGGAGTCTGTTCAATGTTTTATCATCAAAACCATCCTTCTTGAGTTTTTGAATTATTTCATCTCGCTTTTTCGGACTTGCCATCATTCCAATGTATTTTACATTTTTATTTATAGTATTTCGTAGTACTATTTCATCTGATTTATGTCCTGGTGTCATAATTATAATATATGTCCG
>JAFGPR010000148.1 GCA_016936095.1 Ignavibacteriales bacterium
AATAGGAGTTTATTTTGCATTGATTAATGCAATGAAAGAATTCAATCCCAATTTACAGATATCCTACTCAGCACCATTGACAAATGAGAAAATTTTGTTAATGGTGAATGGTAAATGTGATAATGGTTAATAAAATAATAATTAACTTAACTATCAATACTTTTAGGCGAATGAAATGAAAACTATTTTTTATATTTTTTGGATTTCTTTTTCTTTAATTGCCCAAACTGCTGAAAATTATATGAAGAATGCTGAAGCAAAATTTGAATTAGGAAATTATGAAGGAGCTATTAAAGATTATACTATAGCAATTGAACTTGAACCAAATAATGCAATATGTTATTATAATCGAGGTTATATAAAAGATATTTTATTGGATTATGAAGATGCTATTTCTGATTATACCAAAGCAATTGAACTTGATTCAAATTATATTGATGCATACAATAATCGTGGAATTATAAAAGATGAATTAGGTGATTATAAAGGAGCAATCCAAGACTATAATAAAATAATCTCAATTGATTCAAACAATGCCGATGCTTATTATAACCGGGGTGTTGTAAAAGATAAATGTAATGACTACGCTAGTGCAATTGAAGATTATAATAAAACAATTAAGATTGATACAAACTACATCCATGCTTACTTTAACAGAGCGTTGGACAAACAGAATTTAGCTGATTATAAAGGAGCCATTAAAGATTATAATAAGGTTATTCAAATTACTCCAAATGATATTTGGGCTTACATAAATCGAGGTTTTTCAAAGGCTATATTGGGTAATGACAAGGAGGCTATTCAAGATTACGATAAAGCAATTGATATTGATACAAAATTCTCGTATGCTTATTACTTACGAGGAAATTCTAATAATAATCTAAATAATAATATAAAAGCATGCGAAGATTGGCGAAAAGCAGCTGATTTAGGTTATATGGATGCTTATGATATGTTAGCAAAATATTGTCAAAAATAAAGTCCCAGTGAAACGAAACATTTATAGGAACGACACAAAAATAAAATAGGTAAAAAAATGGCAAATACATACACACAACTTTATGCACACATCATATTTTGGGTAAAAAATAGAGAACCATTAATAACCCCAGCATTAGAAGAAAGACTACATAAATATATCACTGGGATAATTAAAAATTTAGGACAAAAACCATTAGCAATAAATGGTGATGCGTTTCATATTCATATTTTTATTGGATTCAAACCTGACAAATCATTATCCGACATTGTTCGTGATATAAAATCATTTTCGTCAAAATTTGTTAATGAAAATAAATTAATACAAGGAAAGTTTTATTGGCAGGAAGGATTTGGTGCTTTTACATATAGTCATTCACAAATAGATACTGTAATAAAATATATTAAGAACCAGAAAGAACATCATAAAAAGAAAACATTTCAGGAAGAGTATAAGGAATTTTTGAAAAAATTTAAAATTGAATACAATGAAAAATATGTGTTTTGATATTCCGTAAAATTTTGTTTCACCTACAACAATATATTTGTTTGCCCCCGATGGGGGCAGTGTTTTGTGTGTGGATTTGTTTTCCTATAAAGGTTTGCCTCCTACGGAGGCGATCAATTAGATATTGCGATTGTAATGCTATAACAAAAATTTTTTTATCATACAGAAATAAAACCCCGTAGGGGTGATACCCTTATAGGAAAAATAAAAGTATAGTTTTAAAAGCCCCATAGGGGTGACACTAAAAACTCGAATAATTTAAATGACAATTACAAAAAAAGACATATTCAACGGATTATTCATCTACTCAATTGGTGATATTATTGCTTCATTGATAATCAATCAATTTTTTATTTCACGATTACTTGGAATATGTTTTATCGGTGCTTTTCTTTATGCGGTAGAAATTCCCAATTACTTCCGATGGATTGATAGATATTCTTCAGCACAAGACACTAAACCATTCAAAAAATCTTTGCAACGCACAGGATTAGCATTACTTTATTTTAATCCACTCTGGATTTCCCGACATCTTCTATTCATAAATTTATTTTCACAAGACTGGAATAATATAACTTGGAATTTGTTATCAATCGGATTAAAATCATTTCTAGTTAATATTCCTATTTCATTTATTGCAAACTATTTAATCCAAAATAAAATTTCATACAAATACCGTTTCATCAGCAGTGCGATTTTTTCTTCACTGATGGCAATTTATTATGCATTAAGCCATATAATATTTAAATAATTTTTTTCACCGCAAAAACGTAGAGGCACAAAGAGGATTATGGAAAACATTAAGTTCTGGAATTTGATACTAGATGAATTAAAAAATAACAATGATGTTATTTTGCTAATCGTTGCCGAATCGGAAGGCTATACTCCGGGTAGTGTCGGCTTTAAAATGATTCTTACGGAATCAGGAAAAACATTTGGAACGATTGGTGGTGGTCAATTAGAATTTGATTTAATAGGAAAGGCAAAACATTTATTGAAACAAAATAATTCGGAACCATTTCTTGAACATCACTCACTTGATAATGAGATACACGAAGGAATGATTTGTGGAGGTAATCAAACAATTATTTTTTATTCATTCAAACAGTCTCAGATTACAAATGTTGAAAAAATAATTTCAATTTATCAATCACACAAACAAGGCGTAATTGAAATAAATTCGGATAATAATATTTCTGTAATCCCAACAATAAAAATGTCTTTTAATTCCCCTTTGTTTTTTTATGATAACGAAAATAAATGGGAATATGTTGAACCAATTGGAATTGAACCAATTATTCATATTATAGGAGGGGGACATGTTTCTCTTGCTCTATCGCAAATTTTAGCAATGCTAAATTATTACACTATTGTTTATGATGAAAGAAATGACGTTGATACTTTTGTAAATAATAATTACGCAGGCGAAAAAAAGTGCGTTGCATTCGAGAAAGTTCACGAACATATCAAAGAGACTGAACGGACATATATTATAATTATGACACCAGGACATAAATCAGATGAAATAGTACTACGAAATACTATAAATAAAAATGTAAAATACATT
>JAFGPR010000149.1 GCA_016936095.1 Ignavibacteriales bacterium
TGATAATGATGGTAATATTGATTTTGTCTATGGTTCAAGAGGTGGTTCTCCTAATGCTGCAATTGTACTTTTAAAATACGAGGGCGGCGATATTACTGATCCAAATAATTATGGTGAATTCTTGATGGATCATAGCTTAGCTGCTGGAGGACGTTGGGATATTATGTCTATGGTTAATCTTGATGCAGATCCTGAATTAGAAGTTGCATATACAAATGGTATTTATGGAAAAGTTCCTATTACTATTCTTGACGTAGATCTTACTGCTAAAACAACATTGGAAGTAAATTATAACATGCAAATTCAAGGTCGTTGGGGATTATTTGATCGTACAACCGATATCCTTAGACTAACAGGTAATTTTGAAGGATGGAACGGTAGTGGTGCACCAGCGATGAGCGATGCTGATGGAGATACTATTTTCACATATTACATAACCAATATTGGGGTTGATTCTACATTAGAATTTAAAGGTTATGCTGATGTATTAGGTGGTTGGGAATCTGTTAGTAACAGAACTTATAAAACCACTTTATTATCGCCCGACACCGTAACATTAAATTATTATTGGAACGATGTAAGCGTATACTTCCCAAAGAAGAATCTCAACGTTACATACATTTGTGATATGGAATATGAAATTGGTTCAGGTAGATTAGATCCAGCTGCAGATACAGTAGAATTGAGAGGTGTTGCATTCGGTTGGGGTCCTGGTCAAATTATGACAAGAGATCCTATTAGCACTAACGAATATTATTATGATGCTGTTCAGTTCTTAGGTGTTGATGAAGTTATTCCTGGCTATAAATTCTGGTATCAACCAAATCAATGGGAATCAGGCGATAACCGTGTAGATACTGTTACACAAGCTGAATACGATGCTGATTATAAAGAAGTAAAAAGAATTTATAACGATTTGACACCAAGTACTTTGACACAAAATGCAGTAGATATTACATATACTGTTTATACAGTTGGTGCTGTTTCGGCTATCAACAGTCAACCATTTACAGTTATCAATACAGTTGATATTTGTGGTAGCGCTACTCCTCTTGGATGGCCCGGTGGCGGTTGGCCAGATGCAGATTCAAACATAGCTATAGGTATGTTCGATGATGGAACAAATGGTGATGCTACCTCTGGCGATGGTATATTTACAGTAGTATTGAATTTCCCGAAATATTCACCAATTCAATTCGAGCATAAATATGGCATAAACTATGGCGATGCTGCAAATAATCAAGGTGGCAACGATAATGAAAATGGTGTTGGTGCAAACCATATTACTGTATTGGATCCAACATGGACAAGCTGTACTGTAATAGATACATTCGGCAGTATGGGTGTTTCAGTTATTACAGATGGACTTGGTATTGAAGGTGAAGAAATGCTACCAATAGTTTATTCACTCGAACAAAACTTTCCAAATCCATTCAATCCATCTACTTCAATTAAATTCAGCATCCCAGAAGCAGGATTTGTTACCTTGAAGATATACAATCTTTTAGGTCAAGAAGTAGCTACTCTAGTAAAAGAACAAATGAATGCAGGAACAAGAGAAGTTAAGTTTAATGCATCTAATTTAGCAAGTGGTATTTACATTTACAGATTAGAAGCTAACAACTTTACATCAACTAAAAAGATGGTTCTTCTAAAGTAATTATTGCTTTTACTCATATAAAAGCCGGTTTGAAATATAGCCGGCTTTTTTTAAATTCCAAATCTCAAATAATAAATTCCAAACAAATTCCAAATCTCAAATAACGAATCCCAAATAAATTCAAAATAACAAATGAGAAATTCCAAAAGAAAAACTCTAAATATTAATCTGTGCCAATTTGCTAAACCTGTATTGAGCCTGCTGAAATATCTTTTTAATACGCTCTCTATTTCTGTTATTCGTTAGTGTTTTAATTCATATTTTGTTATTTTCTAAATTATAAAATAAAATTTTTTGAGGAATTATATGAGCTGGACAACTTTACTTAAAAAAGAACTCGAATCTTCGTATGCTGTTACGGAAAAACTATTAGATTTGGTTGAAGATAAAACGCTTGAATGGAAACCCGAGAGCGGCTCCAACTGGATGACAACTGGACAACTTTTAATGCATCTTACAAGTTCTTGTGGTGCTGGTATGAAAGGATTTGTTACTGGTGATTGGGGAATGCCCGAAGGTATAAAAATGGAAGATTTACCACCAGAAGAAATGTTGCCACCCGCAGAAAAAATGCCTACAGTGAGCAGTGTTGAAGAAGCAAAAAGGTTAATTCATGCAGATAAAAAATTAGCGTTTAATATTTTAGAAGAATGCAGTGAAGAGAAATTGTCAAATGAAATTGCAACCGCACCTTGGGATCCAACAGAGATGATATTAGGCCATAGACTTCTAACAATGGTTGACCATTTAAAAATACATAAAAGCCAATTATTTTATTATCTCAAACTGCAAGGATTGCCAGTGAATACAGAACATTTGTGGGGAGTTTAATTAGGAATATTAAAAGTTAGACAATTTACAAACTATGAACATTGTTTTTGATAGTATAATTGTAATTGTATGTATAACAGGATTGTGGTTTGGTGCAGTCTGGATAGTTGATTCAGCATCAAAAATTGCCAAACGTCTGGGTCTGTCCGATTTAGTAATTGGACTTACGATTGTAGCAATAGCAACCTCATCTCCTGAATTTGCCGTTTCGGTTTCAGCAGCAATAAAAGGTCACACGCAAATATCTGTTGCAAATGTCATCGGTTCAAATATTTTTAATCTTGGTATCATTCTGGGAATTATTTTATTATTCACAAATTTAAAGACAAACAAAGTATTACTCTACAGAGATGGCTTTTTTCTCTTGTTTGCAGGACTAATTTTAATTTTGTTTTTTATTAACTTAGAATTATCTCGATTAGAGGGTATTATACTATTTTCCTTTTTAATTATCTATGTGGTATTCTTATTTTTATATAAAAAAGAAGTTGAGTTACCTGAAATTCAAATTGGCAAAACTAGTTGGTATGATGTGCCATTACTAATATTGGGTGTTGCTACAGTTGTTGCCAGCGGACATTTTTTTACAGAGTCGGCATCAAATGTTGCAAAAGAGTTGGGTGTATCTGAATGGCTTATTGGTATTACTATTGTCGGTGCAGGCACATCGGCTCCGGAATTTGCGACGGCATTTGTAGCTGCGGTTAAAAAGAAAGTCGATATGTCGGCGGGTGCATTAATTGGAAGCGATATTTTTAATGTTCTCGGAGTTCTTGGTATATCTGCAATTTTCAATCCATTAGTAATTTCAAATGAAGACTATTTCAGTTTGTTAATAATGCTTTTCAGCTATGTCATCCTAATTATTATGATAAGACATAAATGGCAACTTTCAAGAAATGAGGGTATAATTCTTATTCTGCTTGCACTCTTTAGATGGCTCTTTGTATTTACGATTTAGTTTTAAAAATTTAATTTATGAAAAAAATATCTGTAATTATAATTACAAAAAATGAAGAAGAAAATATTTTTGCTTGTCTTGAAAGTATAAAGTGGGCAGATGAAATTATTTTGGTTGATTCTGGTAGCACTGATAAAACAGTAGAAATTGCTAAAAGATTTACAGATAGAATTTATATTAATGAATGGAGAGGTTTTGCAAAACAGAAAGAATATGCCTTATCGTTGACTTTAAATGAATGGGTGTTAAGCATTGATGCAGACGAAAGAGTTTCAGATGAATTGAAAATTGAAATAGAAAATATTGATACCGAAGATGTTGATGGTTATTATATTTTAAGAGATAATTATTTTCTTGGTAAAAAAATTACATCTTGTGGTTGGAACAATGATTATCAATTACGTCTTTTTAACAAGAAAAAAACGAAAGTCAATCAGAGGCTTGTTCACGAGGGATTTGATGTAGATAGCAATACTAAAAAAATGAAAAATCCCATACTTCACTTCACGCATACAAGTTTAGAAAAATCAATTGAAAAAATTAATCATTATACCACACTCGAAGCGATTGAAATTAAAAACAAAAGGAAAGTAGGAAGCATAAGAATCTTGCTACGTGGATTTTCTGCTTTCTTCCGTTTTTATATTTCAAAGAAAGGATTCAAAGACGGCTTTGCAGGATTTTCTATCTCTATGCTAAATGCATTTACTTCGATCCAAACAAATATGAAGGTCTGGGAACTGAAGCAAAAAGAGAAAATGAAAGTTAATGAGGAAAAAAATTATTAAATTTGAATTGGTTATTAAAGTTACTTTGGAATGAAAACATATCTCAGATTATTATCGTTTGTTAAACCATATTGGAAGCATCTTTCGCTTTCTGTTGTATTTACAATTTTATTTGCAATCCTCAATGGTGTTTCTGTTTTTTTAACAATTCCACTTTTAAAAACCTTATTCAACGAAATGCCGGAGCAAACGGTTCGACCAGAACAGGTTCAGGCAACTTCAGATTCTTTCTTACCCGATTTTTTAATTGACATTAAAAATTTTGTTTCTGATACTTTTAATGATTATTTATTTTCGGGCACTAAGACTGATATATTATTAAAAATATGTATCCTTATTGCAATTGCATTCTTTTTGAAAAATATTTTTGGATATCTGCAAAGTTGGTTTCTTGCTTATGTGGAACAGAATTTTGTTAAAGACATCCGGGACAAAGCATATCATCATCTTCATAAATTGCCAATGAGTTTTTTTAAGAACGAACAAACTGGGCAGCTTATTTCACGGATTACAAATGATGTTCAGGTAGCACATGGAATCTCTGCAGTGTTTTTCAACTTGATTCGTGAACCTATTACGATTATCGTTTTCTTAGCTATAGCAATTTCGATTAGTTGGCAATTGACACTATTCTCCTTGATTTTTCTTCCTTTTTCCGTTTGGATTATTGTTTTCATAGGCAAGAAGATAAGAAAGCATAGTGGGCGATTACAGGAAAAAATGGCAGACATCACAACCATTCTTCAGGAAACGATTAGCGGAGTAAAAATTGTCAAGGCATTTGGAACCGAAGAGTATGAAAACCAGAAATTTAAAAAAGAAACCACTTTATATAGTAAGATAATTTTAAAGATGACCCGTGTCCGTAATCTTGCCTCACCTATGACAGAATTTTTAAGTGTAATAAGCGCTGTAATTATTATGTATGTTGGAGGGAATCTTGTTCTACAAAATCAGGCTTTTACTGCGAGTGAATTTTTCGGATTTCTTTTTGCTATTCTTCAGCTGATGGTGCCTATGAAAGAATTAAGCACAGTAAACAATCGAATACAAGAAGCCAATGCAGCAGCAGATAGGATATTTAAAATAATTGATACAAAACCACTTATAAAAGATATTGAAAATCCA
>JAFGPR010000150.1 GCA_016936095.1 Ignavibacteriales bacterium
AGCATTCTGCCCCGCATCAGCTTTTGTAACGGTTGACAGTGACGAGCCCGCAAACCCCAAACATTTCATACATGTGTACGTTGGGCACAATTCACCTTATTCCAGAGACATTGACTAATTAAGCTAACGTAAAAGAATGGTCAAAAAAGTGAATGAAAATTGAAGAAAACTATCAAAGTATATGCCATTGATTTACTGACGTTTAATTTTACGTTAGTCAGAATTTTAAAACTAAACTATTTTAGAACATGATAAAGTACTTTGTCTTAATAACATTTTTAATTCTGATTATTTCTTGCAATAATAGTTTTAAAAATGGAAGTTTGAAATCTGAAACGAACCGTAGTTTCAATTTCATAAATCAAAACGCAATAGTTGATTTCTACTCTCAAAACGACACTTTATTCAGTAAAACCACAAATGGTTATAAATATTATGATGCAACAAACGATTGTTGGTGTGTGATTGAAAAAGAGAAAACGAGTATTTCTGATTTAAATTTTAAAAAAAAATTAGATAATATAAACTATCATTTCCCCCAATGGTACCCACAATCAAATTACACCTCATTATCTGATCAATATAAAAATTGGCTATTGGTTGGTCACGGAAATGAAGCAGGATTTTGGATCAGAACTGAAATAGTTGATACAATTAGCAAACAGATATTTAATATCCCCATTCAGACCTCAAGTGCATTGTATGTTGATGAAGATTTCTTTTGGATTGGGACCATGTATGGAATATCGAAAATCAACAAAAAAACAGGAGTGATAACAGAATATTTGACGAATCCGGCAATTACGAAAATTAAAGGCGTACATGCTTTAGCAAATTCATTTTATTATATTGATTTTCATTATGGTCTTTATAAATATGACAAATTGAATAGAACAATAGAATCAGTACAAGAATTTAATAGTAAATATTACATAGAAGGGTATAAGTTTATTAATTCTGTACTCATCGATAAATGTCTATATATTTTATCATGCAAAATGGATATATATGGCCAATCAAATGCAACGAATGCTAGTTTATTGGTTTACAACACAGAAAACAGTGAGATTAAAGAGTATAAAACCACCCTTAATTACTTTGATTCTTTTCTAATTAACCATCAGGATATTTACATTTATGGAGAATTTTGTGATATGTCCGAAGATGGATGTTCAAATTATGGAGGTTTAGCTTTAGTCCAACAAAAGAATGACACTATTTTAAGCTTAATTGATGCTCCAATTGCTAAAGTATACATCGAAGATGGATGTCTGAAAGCGATCAGTATAGAGAAAATTGGGGATGGCGATGTTATAAAAGTTAAACATTATTCAATAAATAAAGATTTCAGCCTTTCAAACTTGAATTCAGGAAAATATTGCAATCCTTATTTTTATAGAGATAATAAAGATGGAGACACCATTGTTTTTGAAAATGAATCATACCTTATTAATAAAGAAAAGGGTATTTTTTATTATAATATAATTAACGAAAGATACCATTTAGACTTTGTGGATACTATAATGATAAAGCAACCCATCATATTTACAGAAAGTAGATATGAGAAAGGAATAATATAAAAACTGTGGCCAACACGCAATATAACCAATGGCGGGCGCTGTGGTAGCTTGAAAGCGTCTGCCCCGCATAAAGGTTTGTAACGGTAGACAAAGACGAAGCCCGCAAACCGCCACTGGTCATATTGCAACCGTAAACCATTCATGCATTACGGAGATATCACATGTTAATTAGAATCTTGATGAAAGTGTTTATAAGCTTATTGTTAATTCTTAATTCTACATTACTAGTAGGACAAAGTGATTCGATTTTATTTTGGAATAAAGATTACAGTCTTACAGTAAATGATTTCGAAGGTGAAATTAACGATTCCATAATGACAAAACAGTTTTCAATTACTCCTTCAGCGGTTAGTTATATAGGGATATCAACAGAATATAAATACCATGATGGGAAATTAAATGTCATAATTAAAACGTATTTTAATAGAAACAAATCATTTTGTAGAGATTCATTAATACAATCTATATTAGAACACGAACAATGCCATTTTAATATTTCAGAATTGTATGCCAGAAAAATGAGAAGAGAAATATTGAAATTACAAATCAAAAGTATTTATTCAAATCAAAAGTTTGATGAAGTTATTGATAGTTTAAATATTGAATGTGTAAAATATAATGACCTATTTGATTATGAAACTTTTTATGGAGGAATCGAATCAGAACAAAAGAAATGGATTGAAAATGTTAATAAAGAGCTAGATAAATTAAATGAATATGAGAATTAATACTTTTCAATTCGTAAATAGCCGGCAATTTTAAACTACATATAATTAAAAATAAAAGAACGGTTTACAACACGCAATATAACCAATGGCGGGGAAAGTGGCTATTTGAAACATTCTGCACCGCGTCAAGTTTTGTAACGGCAGACAGGGACGTAGCCCGCAAACCGCCACTGGTCATAGTGTGCCGAGAAGCAGAACATCGGCAAAATGTAGTTCTGCATGCTGTAGTTAAATGGTGGAACCCGCCAATTGGCGGATGAACCACCGGTGTCGTCATACAGGAGAGGGCATCAATTGGAGCGAAGCGGAAATCATGAGCACCTTTGAAAAGTATTGTCATGCGAATAAACCAACTAAAGGTGTCCGCCAAAGGGCGGAAGCCACGGTGCTGAGCGTTTAGGAATTACGAAGTGATCATGAGCACCGATAAAATTAGACCTTACGGCGAATAAAAGTCTATCCATGAGATAGAGCAGGTAAGGATATAGGAGCTGATCCGCCGTGGCGGAGAACCCGAAGCAATGAATGGAATTTTCATACTGATTTAGATATGAATTACAAACACTTGATCATTATGCTTATTTTGGTAATCGTATCAGAACTAAAAGCACAAGACAACCACCAAAGCGAAGATTTAAGGAAACGAACGCTGAATTTTTCAACCGGTTATTTCAATTATGCCTCTGTTGACAAACTGTTTGCCGATCAGATTTATTCAGGCGGTGGCCCCATTATTGGCGTTAGCATCTATAAGCAGAAAAAGTTTATCCAACAGATCAATTTCAGATTTGCAAGCTTGCACCGGACACCAAAAGATATTGTGATACAAAAATATATCGTTGATTCAGATAGCCGCCTAAAACGCATAAACCATCTACACCTCGAAGTTGACGCTTTTTATTTATTCCCAATCAGAAAATACTCATCAGAGAATTTTACGGTTAGTTATCTCATCAATTGGTTTACTTCGATTGATCTAATCAAGAACAATAATATGATGCCCGAGCAATTACTGAGCTCGATAGCCCCGGGACTGAATGTGGAATATTCCAGGGAAAAGCATCGCCTTGAAGGACGCCTGTCCACGGCTCTTATTTCATACACCTGCCGTGCAAACTATTCAAATGTTATACAACAGGATTTTGAAAAACTCAACTATCGGCAGTTTATACAATCCAATTCCCGTGTTCAATTCCCCGGATCGCTACAAAGCCTGTTCGCCGGAATTAACTACGAATATGGCTTTTCAAAGCGAACAAAAGGAACGGTTTATTATCATTTCTGCTATCTGCACAACAGCAAACCTCGGCCATTATGGGTTGTAACGGGTTTTTACGGCCTTGGTCTCAACCATTATTTTTAATACTGATGAAAACAATAATATTTCTGATGCTCTTTCTTCTTATTCTGCTATTGGCCGGTTGCGAAAAAGCCTTGCTGAAAGAAGAATTTGGGAACACTCCTCCTGGTAACTTTAACGCATTTTGGCTGGAGTTTGACCGGGCTTATGGCGCTATGCAACCCAAAAACCTGAATTGGGATTCGTTGAAGGTTGTTTATGGTAATACATTAAACGAAAACACGGATGATAAAACATTATTTGATGCTTTATCCGGATTACTCAATGAAATAAACGACGGCCATGCCGACTTGCTTGCGCCCGGCATTGGCTTTTACCGCTCGTGGAACAGGCGTGATAAATCTTTCTTTCAGGATTTTGTGACGCAGGATTTAAAAACAGTGGGAGAACAACAGGCAGTCATCAGGCAGGAGTACCTGAACAATCAGTTCAAATCCACTACCGTTGACGGCTGGTATTTCTTTTATGGCAGTATAGAAAAACAAAACAAAACAATTGGCTACCTTTATATCCCCACGTTCAATCTGAATAATTATCCTGATGCTTTCATTCAGTCTGCTATCGATGATTTTCAGAACTTTGACGCTGTAATTATTGATTTACGATTCAACGGTGGTGGCACTACGGAAGCTTTCGTGAAAACGCTCAACAAATTTGCTTCCAAGCCTGAATTATTTTTAAAATCGAAATACCGAAACGGCCCCGGGCATGGCGATTTTTCCGAAATGCTTGAACATCATATTCGCCCTCAAACAAATTGTTTAAACAATAAACCGGTGGCTATCCTCATGAATAGCTTCACTGCAAGTTCTTCGGAGCATTTTATTTTGGGAATGAAAACCCAAGAAGGAGTTTTTACCGTGGGCGATACCACCTGCGGAGCTTTTTCATCGGTTAATGAACGTTTAATGCCCAATGGATGGAAGTTCAGACTTGGAGGTCAAATTGTTTTTACTTCTGAAGGTAACCTCATGGTAGATGATAAGGGAAATTACCTTGAAGGAATTGGCCTGGCCCCTGATTGTTATGTCCCCGATCAATGGATTCCTTTAAAATCGGGATTGGATATGCCGCTTGAAAAGGCCCTTGATGAACTTACAAAATGATAATCACGCAATGACAATGGTTGCGAAACAGGAAAGCAGTATACCTGGCATAACGCATAGCCTCCAATCAAGCGTTGCATGCATCCACTTGACATTGGAGATTCTGTTGAACGAAACCTGCTTCAGAAAACCTGATAATAAAAGATTTTTTGATAGATTTGAAGTTTGTACCCCATACGAAGGCCTACACTTTGCATTATGCCTAAATTAAAAGGCGACCAGACCCGAAAAATGTTTAACTATGAAACTTAATCTTAGAAACGCTTTTCTATTATTACTTGCAATTTCAACTTTCACCTCTTGTAGCAGA
>JAFGPR010000151.1 GCA_016936095.1 Ignavibacteriales bacterium
CAATGCCATTAACTTAAGGAGCTCTGCAAATTGCTAATGGGAAACGATTAACACGTCGAGCTTTAACTTGACGTGGAAAAGAACGATCTGGTCGAGTTTTTTCATGCATATTTGAAATCATATTTAATAACTCATATATAACCTTACTACGTGTTTTATTATTTTTACTGAGAAATAGAATTGGTAGTTGAGCGGACACAAAATCGACTGCCGATTTATAACTCAGTCCATAAATTCGTTCAGGTGTTTGTGCTTCAGCCTGTAACATAAAAAGGCGTGTAATCGCCATTAACAGGTAATGAGCATTGATTTCTTGGAGAATTCCATTCATATTTTTTGCATGAAATTTTTCAAGAAATTGATGATGTTTAGCCGATCTATTTGCTTCTTCAATCGGCCATCGCCAATGATATAGTAGTTGAAAATCTTCATATTGATATTGTTCCATATCGAGTAATGAAGTTACCAATACTTCGGTTTCACCGGTATTAAGAGTAATCCGAATCAGCCTTAGTGTTAGGCTTTCAGGAACTGTTGGATCGTCTTGGTATCGCTTTTTAGCAGTTGGAGTTATGTTAATTGTTACTATTTGATCTTTTTTACCAGTTCGTAAGAATTCTTTAATAATAGTCCAGTTTGCATTTGTTTTCATGCGCATCACAAAATCGATCTGACGTCTGATATGTTCCCAAAACATTTCATAGGATGGATAACCACGATCTTCAATGACAATGTCAGAAGGTCGTAACCGATCTAAGTGTAACAGTGCAAGTTCTCGTTCACTACTATCATAAGGCGCCACTTCAAAGTCATAAACAACATCGGTTAATACACAAAATAGCTTTGAAATTAATGCTTGAGGATAATGATGCTCTCCTTGTTGATTTTGTGGACATTTAAAATGATTGCGAAGTTCTTCTGAATAAGGTAATTGAATTTTCATGCCATCTATGGCAAAAAGTCGATGACCTTTCCATAAATATTGAGGTTTAAATTTATTTAATAAATCAACGACTCGATAGAACATATCCTTAATAATTTTTGCGGGCAATTTTTTACGTGCTTTGCAAAAGGCTGCTGCTGTCGGCCCAAAATCTGTAATAATAGCTAAACCTAATTCACGTAGTTTTTTCCAAATCGTTTGAAGAATATGTTTATAACCAAATCTATTTTGATCACTTATTAAATAAATAATACAAAAAGTGAGGAAGTCAATGGTGAAAATTCTCTTGCGGCTAAAATGGTTGGTAGAAAACTTGTCTTTGTCGTCAATACTATGTGGAAGTATTAACGTTAATAAATTTAATAGCTTACTGTGTTGCTGAAGTACGATATCCGGAGTTACTCCAGAACCTTTGCATAAATCTTCCCTTTGTTTAAGTAGTTATCGTTATGCAGGGCTCCCAGTACATAACGATTAATTAATATGAATTGTAATGTTAGGATAAGATATTAAATTTTATTGAAATATGCAAGAGAATTTTACTATTTCAATGAATGTTTTTTAGATATACTTGTTACGGGTTAGTTTGTAACATGTCAAATGTTTGAAATTTTAATGTTAAAAGCGAATTTAATTCGGTTTTATAATCATGTTTTTTTATTCGGTCTAAACAATCATTTATTGCATTTTTAAAATCATCAAAAGAGCTATAGAATTTATTATATAGGACTTTCTTCTTAGTAAACCGCCAAAGTCGTTCAATCAGATTGAAGTTTGGAGAATATGCGGGGAGATAAACTAATTTAATATTTAATTGTATTGCCATATCTGTAACAAGTTGACATTTTTGGTATCGCGCATTATCGAGTATTAACACTATTCGTTCGCCAACATATTGACTTGCCAATGATTTTAGTAATTGGCAAACAGTTTCAGCGTTAATGTAGCTTTCATTGCAAATAGTGGTTACTGATTTAGAAACCGCATCTAAGGCACCCAAGACATTAAATCGCTTACGTCCAGCAGCAGCACGAATAAAAATACGTTTGATACCATAGAGATAACCTTGAAAAGGTAGATGGACAAAATGTGCAGCGTCTATAAAAAATAATTTTATTCGTTGCCCATTAGCTAATTTAATGAGCCGTTCAAGTTTTTGTTTTTTAAATAGTTCTTGTTTTTTAATGTCTACTTTTGCAGGGATTTGTCCGACTTTTCTACGTTTTAATTTCAATCGTTGAAAGAAGGCTCTTATTTGAGAAAGCGAACGTTTTATATTTATTTGTTTTTCTATCTGGTGCTGTGCTTCTTTTAAAGTGGCAACTGGATTTGTCATGAATTCTAATTTGAGTTGTTCACCGAATTGATTTAACTGACTTGGTTGTCCTTTATAATGGAGGATTGTTAGGGCGTCAATGCCTCCATCATTTAAAATATTGTTCCAGTCCCAAATTGTTTTTCGTGAAACATTAAGGATGTCAGAGATCATGAAAGTTGGATATTCTTTGCTTTTCAAATAGACAAAATGCATCCTTCGATTTATCATATAATGTCGGGATTCACGATATATTGACATTGCTTTAGAAATAGTGTTTTTAATGTTTGGAGAAGTTCGCATTTTTAATCCTTTTATTTTATTTGTATTAAATGGATTAAAATAAAAAAATATTTAAAAAAATGCGATTAATTTTTCTAATTTATATGTTACATTCTAACCCCGTAACAAGTATAAATTATTGCCGCTTTGCTTAAGTTAATGGCATTGGGC
>JAFGPR010000152.1 GCA_016936095.1 Ignavibacteriales bacterium
TCTCAGTTTTGCTTCAGTTTCCAACCAGTATTCATTCAGCGAGTCTATTCTATCGAGTTTACCGAATTTGTGAGTGAAATATCCCAAGGCTCGCAGCAATTCATCATAAGAATTCATATCAAAAACTTTGTAGTAATCAGAAAGCACTTCCTTCAGTTCCTGTCTCAATGAATGATAATGTTCATCAGCAAGACCAAGAACGTTCGCACCGAATGTCCTCAGATAGACACAGAACAAATAATAGTGAGGTGGAAAATGTGGGGATAAAAAGACAATATTCATAAATCGTCCAAATCTGAAAAATAAATTGTGCAAATTTAATGAATGAGATTTTTTTTACCAAAAGATAATTTTAATTATCTCCATCAAATAATGAAGCAAGTAAATTTTATTTTTTCTTAAACAAATACACCACAACTACTAATAAAATCATCGACGCAATGATATAAATCCAAACGGGTGTTTCTTTCAACTTGAATGGTTTGAAAGAAGCGTAAATATACTGTCCCCGTCCGATTTCATCGTGAGTGTATTGCCAAACAAGTTTGTTATTATCTCTTTCCATAGCATTGTGTTCAAGAATATCTCCCGGTATGTAATACGTATAAGTAATGGAATATTTTTGTTTACCGATTCCAAAGCCTGTCGCGAACGAAGGGATGAATTGAGAAAAGATTTTCGTGTTGTCGGCTCCATCGCGGAATGAAAACTCGCAATAGTTAAGTGCACTTATATATTTTAATGAATCAAAATTATCAAATGTAAATTCGATTTTTGCATGGAAAGTACTATCCTCTTCGTCTTTGTAAACCTCCACAAAGTTTATTTCAGTAAAAGAAGTATCAAATTCTTTATAAAGTGAATCTGGATTGAACATTCCTAAATCTTTGAAGATAACCGAATCTTTATCCGACTTCCAACTAGTCCAATAATGAATGAACATTTTGCCTGTGCCATCAATTTTTAATGATGTGATTTGTTCATAATGAAGACAGCTTGTACAAGATATTACTATTACAGTTAACAATAAAAAGTTAATTTTTTTCATATTCTTATTTGCCCAATAAATTATCAGAAAAAAATAAATTGACTATGTTAAAATAAAAATTTGTTATTAAGAAGTCATTTTATATTTTTGCAATTATTTATTATTTAATGTATTGAATTATGCCTACTTATGAGTACAAATGTACAAAATGTGGAAATTTGTTTGAACATTTTCAAAAAATGACAGATAAACCGTTAGAAAAGTGTCCACTTTGCGAGGGAAAACTAAAAAGATTAATTGGTGCCGGTTCCGCTCCGATTTTTAAAGGAACTGGTTTCTATCAAACTGATTACAAGAACAATCCAAAGATTGATTCTTCAAAAATCAAGGATTCCAAAGAAAAGTAAACTATCAAGTTTAATTTTTTATTATTGAACTTTCGCTTTTTTATAATTTATTAATCAAAAATAGTATTGTCTATGATATTATTTTCAGAAAAATTATGCGGTTTATTAAAATACAGATTTGTCATAGCAATATTTATTTTTACAATTATAAATTATACCAATTTATTTAGTCAAGATTTAATTTTTAATGGGAAAGATCACAAGATTGGTTTTCAGTTTGGATACGGTACACAAAATTTATTAGAAGTAGATTATCACTACGATGTGTACTTATTTCAAGTGCAATATTTTTATTCTTTAATTAATGAAGAAACATGGTCATTAGAAATTAATATTCAGCCTCAATTTAATTTTACCTCATATAAGCATATTAACTTTGCAACATCCAATGAAAGTGGATACGAGTATGGATTGAATTTTGGAATTATTGCACGAAAAAACATATTAAATGATCACCTTGGTGTATACATTTTAGTCGGATTTGGACCACATTATACTTCAGGTACACCAGAAAGACAAGCAAATGGTTTTATTTTTTCGGATAATTTTATGTTCGGTATCAATTTGAAAATAATAAATAATATTTATTGTGACTTAAGAACAGGCTTAAGACACATCAGCAATGCTGACTTAAAAGAACCAAATTGCGGAGTGAACAACTTTGTGATTAATTCTGGTTTCTTTTTTACATTTTAAATAATCTAAAAAATAGTCAGTTATTTTATATGGTTGATAATCTCTCTATCGCATTTTCCAATGTGGGAACAAATACTATTTTCCCGTGCTTATTACTTTCATAAATAAAATCATTAAGACTTTTGCTTTTATACTTTTCAAAATTTCCTATTATAGCAAGATCAACCTTGTAGTTTGTAAATTTTTGAAGGATTTCCCCTGCTAATCTCGTTTTAAGCTCAAAGAAATTTTGGGTAATGTTTTCTTCTTTAATAATTATTTTCCTCGCTCCAAGATAATCACACTCAGCCATTATGTCCAAAGCATCCTGAACCTCAGTAATTACAACCTTTTCGGAATTTATCTCTGCAATTGGTTTGTTGTTAATTTTGTGAATTTTGATTTTCATTTATTATCAATCACAATAATTTATTACTTTATGTAATTTGGGAGTTAATTAAAAATCCGCCCCAATTGAAAAATAATATTTAGGTGCAGAAGTACTTATGAAATCATAAGACCAAGCTACATCAAACCTTAACAGAAAGAAAAGAAAATATATTCTAAATCCGTAGCCTGTACCAATTAATAAATCATTGGTCGCTAAATTACCCGCACCAGTTTTTTTAAATAATTGCAATTCATTGTTTTTTTCCCAAGCAGTTCCAACATCAAGGAAAATTGTTCCTAAGATATTTTGAAATAGTAGAGGAAGTGGTCCTGTTAACAAATATCTAACAACCGGTAATCTAAACTCAAGATTAAGCAATGAATATTTTGTTCCAATCTGTTGCGCATAATCATAACCACGTAAAGGAAGAGCCGGTGTCATAAAGGCAAAATCCGCTGCATCTTCGAGGGGAATATATCCTGAAGCAAACTTATAATTTATCCAACTTTCAGTTCCACCTAAGAAAAATCTTTGAGGATTTCCCCCCATTGAATAACCGCCTGATAATCTAATTGCAAATGAATTATCATAAAAGAATCTGAAATATTTTCTATAATCCCATAAGACAGAAAAGAATGCACGACGACTTTTATCTATTCCAGGATTTCCAAATATTGTTAAGTTATATCGCGTACCTTGTATTGGTGAAGTATAACCCCACATTACGTTATCATGAACAAAACTTAAGGATGGAATAATAAAAGTTGTATTTTCGTTAGGAATCGTGTAATCATCCAAATTTTCCGCGGATACAAATAAATTGCTTATGCTTGCATCAAAACGGTAGAATCTATCAATTGGTAAACTTGCCGATAAAACTGCACCATAATTTCTAAAACGATATAAATTAGAATAACCATTCCTTTCAAGATATAAGAATCTTGCAGTATGAAATCCTTCGATTCCAAAATCAATTCGATTTCGCAAATAATAATAAGCAACACCATAATCACTATTTTTAAGATCTATTTGCAAGCTTGTTATTCCTACAATTCTATGATTCCCAAGCATATCGCTAAATGAGAGAACTGTCGTTCCCAATAATCCATATAATGAACTATACCCCGCATTTGCATAAATTAAATCAGGAGAAAAATCAATAATATATTTATTTACAATATAATTACCATTATTATCAAGTTTTTCATTAAATAGATTTTTTTTCTCTTCATTTTCTAATGATGTATCAACAGGAAATTTTTCCTTTCCAAAAATATAGTGTGTGTAATCAATCTTTTGTGTGCTGTCGTCAATAGTTTGGTCATCATCTCGATATTGTCCTGTAAATATTTTTGTTTTACTTTTTGATGTATCAGTTGTGGTGGTCGAATTGCTATCAGGGTAAATCGACATACTATCTAAAATAACATAATTTGAATCTTCAGAATAACCATACTTTATTTTATTTCTATTAAGTACATATTGTGTCTCTTCTAATTTGTCACCAATAGGTTTTAACTCAAATGGATTATCCATTAAAAAAATATTATATCCACCCTTGAATAAGGAAGTGAAGGCTAATTTCTTGCGGTCACCCGAGGTAGAAATTTGAGTAATACCATAAAGGGAATTAGTAATTGGTTGTGGATTAGTTGAATCAACATTTACTGTTTTTTCTTTATCAATTTTTATTTTATATAAATTATCAATACCATTTTTATCCGATACAAAAATAATCTCATCATCATTTGCCGAACTTATGGCAAATCTTTCATCGCTATCTTCCCAATTCGTCAATCTTGATATTGATTTTGTATTGAAATCATAACTATAAATATCAGTTTGGTTATAATAATGCTCTGACATTGAAAATCCATCTGGTATTAATGATTTGTCTGTAAAGGAACCTCTGTCAGATGAAAAGAATATTTTTGAATTATCCGAAGACCATGATGGATAACTATCTGTAAAAATATCATCTGTTAAATTTTGTAATTCTTTAGTTTCAAAATCATAAACATAAATATCAGATTGATTAAGATTATGTCCGTTAAAAGAAATTTTATTTCCATCAGGAGACCAACTCACGGATTCAATTCCCTTCATTTTAAAAGGCAGTTCATATTTATCGCCGGTTTCGGTATGGATAACATTAATAACATCATAACCACTGCTTTTTCCTGATAAAGCTACTCTCTTGTTGTCAGGAGCCCAAGTTAAAGACGGGAAGAGAACATTTAATTCCTCAAAATCATTTGTCCTTCCACTCGATACTAACTTATCAAGGACTTTACCGTTTCTTGCATCGAGGATGTACACATCCAAATAAATATCTCTATCAGAGATAAAAGCAATTTTATCCCCTTGAGGAGAAAGAGATGGACTTGTATTATAGAAACCAATTATCTTTTTATGGTCAGTCAATCTCTGGGCAAAATCATCCGGATCTTGTCGGTCAGCAATCTCAGGGAAGTATTCCTTTTTTAGTTCTTTTTTCCAACGATCATTAAGTTCTTCAATGTTTAATCCGATTGAAGCTTTAATCGCCTCTTCGAGATTACCAACTCCGCGAATCTTATCCAATATCTCAGCAATTTTTTGTTCTCCATATTTCTCTGAAATATATCTGAATAATGATTGACCACCACGATACGCATAATATCCACTAAGATAATTTATGTCAGGTAAATATTCATTTATCAATGCATCGCTGATAAACATATCTGAGTAAGTATCCCACCCTGATGACATATATTCAGCCATTCCTTCGTGATACCAAAGAGGTAACTGTAATGTAATCCCTTTTGAAATTACATTTTGTATTGTTCCCCCATAAAGCATATCTTGTAAAAATGCATGAACCATCTCATGCCTGATAACATGCCTGAATTTACTATAGTCACCCTCGAACGGGACAACTATACGATTTTTAAATGGCTCTGTAAATCCTCCAATTCCTTGACTAAGATATTCGTCAACCGTATTTGTCTCTTGAAATTCGTTGTGAGAATTGTACACTATTACTGGTACTCTATTATTAATTTTATATTTCAATTTTGTCTGTAGTTCATTCAAAAATTCTTCGAGTATTGAAGCAGCAAATTCAGTAGGTATTTTTCCATCGAGCGAAAAATAAATATCAAAATGTTTCGTTTGTATATAGTACCAGTCATTATAATAATATGAAACACGGTTTTTACCAAATTGTGCTGATATGTTACCAACAATCACGCACATAAAAATTAATATATATATTACCTTTTTCATAAGTAACCTCTATATTTGTACTGAAATATAAATAAAAATTTATTAATTTTCAGAAAGTTCAAAATTAATTTCCTCTCTTTTTAAGTTAACACTTTTTAATCTTACTTTTACTTTATCGCCAAGTCTTATTCTACGTCCCTTTCTAACACCAACAATCGAAAAATTATTACTATCGTACTCGTAATAATCATCTTTAATATCACTTAATCTAATCAGTCCTTCTGCTAAATTTAACTTCAGTTCAATAAAAACACCAAAATAAATTATACCTGAAACAACTCCTTCGAAAATCTCACCAATTTTATTTTTCATATACTCAATTTGTTTCAGTTTAATTGATAATCTTTCTGCATTTATGGCTTTTCTTTCCTGAATGGAAGATCTTTCGCAAATATCAATTATCTCCTTTTGTTTAAATATTGGCTTATATCCATTGTTAATATAATTATTTATGAGCATATGTACAACCAGATCGGGAAATCTTCTTATCGGCGATGTAAAATGAGTATAGTTTTTAAAACCTAATCCGTAGTGTCCTATATTTATATTAGAATAAACTGCTTTTGCCATTGACCTAATAGCAATATCATTTACAAGCGCTTTTTCTTCAGTTTTTTCTGCTAATTGAATAACCTTCTGAAATTCCTTCGCGAGATTTTTTGCATAAGGATCAAATTTATAACCTAGTGTATTAACAAATTTTGCAAATTCTGTTGCTTTATCAATATCAGGTCTATCATGTACTCTATAAATAAAATCGTAATTCTGTTTTCTGCTGTTTGGTTTAATTGCTGATGCAATGATTTTATTTGCCAACAGCATTAATTCTTCAATAAGTTTGTGGCTATCAAGAATTTCCTTCACCCTTGCATCAAGTATATTCCCATCATTATCTAATTTAAATTCTACATCATTAGATATAAAATTAATGCTGCCGGTTCGAGTTCTCTGAGCCCTTAATACCTTGGCAATCTCGTTCAGCTTTGTCAATTCATTAACGAATTTACCTTTCCCTTTATCAAGAATATTTTGTACATCTTCATAGGTAAATCGTTTTTTACTGTTAATAATGGTTTTCTTTATTTGATGTTTTACTATTTTGCAATCGTGAGTTAATTCAACCAGAACAGAAAATGTCAATCGGTCTTCCAAAGGTTTTAAAGAACATATATTATTTGATAATTTTTCGGGCAACATTGGAATAACTTTACCAACTAGATAAACGCTTGTCCCTCTATTCAACGCCTCATTATAAACAGATGAATTCCTTCGAACATAATGACTAACATCCGCAATATGAATACCAATAAGATAATTGCCATTATCAATTTCTTCGATTGAAACTGCATCATCAAAATCCTTTGCCGTCTGTGGATCAATTGTAAAAATATTTTTTTTTCTCAGATCCAACCTTTTAGCAATTTCATCCTCGCTAATTTCTGTCATTAAATTTTCACTCTCTGAGATAACTGCCTTGTGAAATTTATAATCCAGTTCACACCTTTTAGCAATCATTGCTACTTCATAATCTTCATCTTTTTTATTTAGTTTCTTAATTTCTTTATCCTCTATAATATCATCAAGTAATTTTGGTTTATTTCTACTTAAACTATTTGCCTGATTATTTAAATACGGTTTGTTTTTGTATTTCAAATCAGATTTAAGATATTGTTTTTTAATAATACTTACAATTTTACCTTCGCGATGTTTACCCCTTTTTTTATTAAGCAAAGTTACCTCAACAGTATCGCCATCATTTGCATCACTCATATTATTTATTGATATAAATATTTTCCCTAAATTGTTATTCTTCAAATGAACATATCCAAAATCATTATCGTGAATAAAATACAATTTACCAATTAATTTATCAACAAGAGCAGGATTCAATCTAAATCTTTTTCCCTCCCTCAACAAAGAACCTTTTTTAAGAAGTGAATTTAAGACTGTTTTTAAATTGTTATATTCATGCTCAACAGATAATTTTAATCTTTTTTGAAGTTCCTTTGATTTTAATACAACATTAGGATGTTGCTTAAAATAATTTAATATCATTTTTTTCATTAAAATTCAAACCTATATTTTAATCCAAGTTCATCAATTTTTTCACCAAACTTCATTGTGTTACTGACCGGGTCTCTTCTCTCAATTCGAAGTGCGAAATTTTTAGAAAACAACCATTCAATTCGAACAGTAGCATCAGAAAGATTTTGGAAAATATCTTCAGTTCCACCTAAAGTATATTTAATGTTTTTATATCTTCCGGAAATCGAAACGCTATATCTTGTCTCGAAACCGTAATCTTTTTCTCCGACTTGTATTTCACTTATTGCATCACCAAAGACTTCATTTGCTGCATTTGTTAATACTGTACCAAAGAATGAATTTGAAAAATCCTTAAGAAATTCATTGGATACATCCCCACCTGTGCTTTGTCCACCTCGCATTGGTGCGCCAATTAGAATGAAAGATAATGCATCAGCTTCGTCATAAGTTGTATTTGGTATATCATTTTCAATATCTTGGCGTCCTGTGTAAACAGCTATGTTGTCAGTGCTTCTTACAAAATTCGCTCCCAATTGACTGAAAAGTCCTTTCAATTTTATCTTTACCGCATAATCTTCTGGGTATGAGCTTGAACCACTTGGTAAATATGTAAAAGGATAGGAAGCTGTAATATTTAAGTACGGATCTGCAATATCACTTTCAAATCTAATCATTCCAATCGCGTCTAATTTTTTAATAAAAATAAGGTAGGAACCTTCTTGAAGATCAAATTGTCCCTGTGTAAATTGAAATCCTTCTCTATTAATAAATCTTGTTGTACCGTCCACTATTGCAATCAATTTTTGATTTAATGTTTTATCTAAAGCAAATTCCAATCTTGCATTAGATTCAGTTTTAACTATGATATCATAGCTCAATTCAAATTTCTGAATTGTTTCTTCGACAATTTCTTCTTCAACACTTGTAAGAGAAATTAATTCGTCGAACTTTCTTGATTTTCTTTGTGAATCAGATGTATCAGCATAATATTTATAAACAAATTCATCTCCTGAACTACCAGTAATTTTTTCAGAAGCAAAATAGACATCAACATCTTTTAATACAATTGTTCCTTTAAATTGTGAAAAATTATCTAAGTATGAAAATTTCCAGCTCCCCTCAGATGCAATAAAAAGTTCACCATATAAATTTGGGCTAACAGTTTTACTTTCTTTACCGAGTAAAGCAATATTACCATTCAATTCCAAATTAATCTTATTTAGTGAAAAACCATCCATTTCAATATATCCTTGCACACTTAGCAATCCCTTGTTTTTAGAGCCAGTATTATTAGCTATTTGAAAATTTTCAATATCGATTGTATTTCCAATAAAATTAATCGTTGAATTAAAATCATAACTTAAATTTGTAGGTAACAATTCAGCATAACCATTAACTATTTTTAACATTCCTAAATAATTCGGCTCCGACAGGGAACCGCTAATTTTAATATCTGCAATTAAATCACCTTCCGGATTTTTAACTTCAGGAATTAATCCACTTAATGCTCTTAAATTAAAATTATCTGAGAAAATTGTTATTGCTATTTCCTCATCATCCGGAGTCCTGTCTCCTGTAAATGTATAACTCAGATTTACTGGTATGGTACCATCAATAACTAGCATTGGATCATTTTTATTATAAGTTGAATCAACAAAAAATATTTTAGATTGAATTATTTCGTCCTCATAATAAAAAGTGCACAACAAACTACCAAATACTTTTTCCATATAAGAAACATCATAAACATCAAGGTCAACATTTATGATCGGTTTGTCTATTGTCCCAAATAATTTTGCGGTTAAATTTAGATTAGCATCAACCGTGTTTTCGGAATTGAATAATAATTTATTAATAATATCTTTTTTAAAATTTATTAGAGTTAAAAGTATATCCTGTCTTCCATCATCATTAATAATTCCGTCTATTCTTAATGAAGCCATATCTTTGACTAACATAAAATTTTTGAGTTTAATATAATTTGGTGAAATACTCAACATTAAAGGATCAAGGTTAGTAAAAGCAAGTTCATTATAATCGAGAATCAATTTATCTAAAATTAAATGTTGTTCGTATCCTTCCATTATTAAATTGCCTTCGGTTTCGGTTTTAATTGTTGAATCGAAGGTTGTAACAATATTAAAAAACATTTTATTTTGATTAAACACTAAGTCACAACTTATATCCTGAAAACTTGAGCCAACAAAAACATGGTCAGAAGTAATTGATAAATTACCGAATAAATTGTCGAACAAGTATTTTTTATTATCGCGATTAAAGTTAATATTTAATAAAAGATTTTCAGCGTACAACAAATCATTTTCTTTAATAGCACTAAAGTTTTTTATATTTATATCAAGCGTTACTGAAAAATCTGAAGTATCATTAGTAATATTTCCTTCACCAATGACAATTGCATCAATGTAATCATAGTCTAATATAGGTTCAAAAATATCGAGGTTTTTGATTTCAAAATCGTAATCTAATTTAACCTCCTTGTTAAGAATATTACTTATTTCAAGTTCATTAAATTTAATTTCAGTATCTGACTTTTTATATAAAGGATTTAACTCCAAAGATTTATTTTTAATAATCCTCGATATTACCTCTACTTGAGTTGAGATAACAGCCAATGCATCGCTTGTATTAAAAATACCTTCAATGTTGAAATCAAGGATATTAGAAAGAAGATTTATTCTCTTTTCTTTCTTATCATTATCTAATGATAGAATAAGGTAGGTCGAATCAAATTTACGATTATTGAAAGATGAATTATTAGAATAAACAGAAAAATCACCAGTGATTGAATCCAGCGAAACATTTTTACCTTCTGCAAAATATTTTAAATTTAAGTTAGAATTAAAATCTGGGTTTTTAAGAAATTTTTCAAGATTTAAATTATTTGTATTTCCTTTGATTTTATATGAAAGATGTTTGTTATCATTTAAATTTATTCTACCATCTAATTTTGTGCTGCTATTATTAATAGCAGCAAATAAATCAAAAATAATTAAACCTGACTTAGAACTTGAAATTAAATTTAATGTATCGATTGATTGATAGTTTGCTTTTGAATTAAATGCATTTAGTCTTATATCATTGTTCAGCTCATTTGGTTCTAATCCACTACCTATGATCGAAGCTTTCATATTAAGATTAGTTGGTATTTCTAAAATTGATCTTAGGTCTATATTTTTTGTTTCAACTTGTGCATTATAATTGGGTATTTCCTTAGTAAAATCCAAATCTGAAGTGAATTTAATTTCTCCATTATTTAATTTGAAGGACCCAACAGAAATAAAATTACCTGGAGCACCTGTATAATTCATCTGCATATCGCTTAAAATTAGATTCTTATAACGTGGTAATTCCAAAGTAGGCATAAACCTGTTGACATCAGCGTAATTTGCTTTTGAATTATTAACATTTACATCGATAAATAATGTGTCGGTATTATGAAGATTTTTTATTGCACCAGTTATATTAAATTTCGTATCGCCATAGTTTACAAAAAGTGTTTTTAATTGAACATTATCAAATTTACCTTCAGCATTTAAATATAAATTTGCACGACCATCAAACATTTTTAAGTCCGGAACGAATATAGCCAACTCGTAGAAATCAATGCTATCAACTTTCAAATCTAAATTAACAATAGATTTTTGTAACATTTTTTCATTCAGGTTACCAAATAAATTAAAATTGGAAGCAGTTGCGTCCAAACTCAACTTGGAATTTGTCGTTTCAAGAAAAAAATTATCCAGTTTTACTTTGTCCTTTGTAATTTCAAATTTACCATATAATTCCTTGAGATTAAAATTATTAATGTTCGAATTGAATGAAAAATTTTTTAAAACTATTTCAAAATCCTTTTCATCAATATCTGCCAAAACCATAGTTTCAAGATTTAAATTATCTACTTTCAAATCACTTAGATTAAAGTAATCATATTTCTGACGCGAGTGTAAATTATCATATGTCTGACGTAAAATAGATGTATTTTCAATTTTTAATTTATTAAATTCCATTTCATAACCGAATAGCGAATCGACACCCTCTTCAATTTCTAATTCTTTACTTGGTTTTCCAAATATTTGTTCAAAATTCCACTCACCATTTTGATTCTGCATTAAATTGATTTTAGCATTTGAGAGTAAAATTTCATTAATGGAAATGACTTTCAAAAGTAAAGCAAAAGGGTCATAATTTATTTCTATTTTTTCAGCGAAAAACAATGTATCCTTTTCGTCAACTATTGAAGTGTTGTATAAATAAACTGATGTAATAATCGTTCCGTCAATTCTCTCAATATTCAATCTTCCATTTATAACAGAATTAATCCTTGAGATAATTTCGTCACGTAGAATTTCCTTGAAGAAATTAGTCTGCATCAATAATAAGACAATCACAATTATTCCCAGAATTGAGATAAAAAAATAACGGATATAACTTCTTATTTTCTGATGGAGTGGTTTTTTTTTATTTTTATTAGTCTTCAATTTATTTACTATAAAGATCTAATATCTTTGCAATTATGTTTGTTGTTGACTGAGTTGAAATAAACTTTATTCTTTTAACGGCGCCTCCGTTTGCTTCGACAATATCTCTTCCCACAATTTTATCAAGTTCCCAGTCAGCACCTTTGACAAGCACGTCGGGCAATATCTTACCAATTATTTTTTCGGGTGTATCTTCATCAAAAAATGTTACGTAATCAACAGGTCTCAGATTAGAAATAATAAATGCACGTTCTTCCTGTGGAAGTATAGGCCTTTTTTCACCTTTTATTCTTTTGACTGATTCATCTGTATTAAGAGCAACAATAAGTATATCACCAAATGATTTAGCTTTAAGTAAATAGTCAATATGCCCAAGGTGTAGAAGATCAAAGCAGCCATTTGTAAAAACAATTTTCTTTTTCTGTTTCTTTAAGCTCTCACGCCATTGTGGTATTCTTTCCCTTATTACAAAATTTGAAATCATTTCATTTCACTTTGTATTTGTTCAAAAAGTTTTTCGATTTCAATTGGAATGATTCCAACCTCCTCGCAGACTAATCCACCTGCATAGTTAGCTAAATATGCAGCTTCCTGAATATCTGCTCCGGCACATAGTGCTAAAGTCAATGTAGAAATAACAGTGTCACCTGCTCCAGATACGTCCGCAACCTTTCTTGCTTTAGTTGGAATTTGAATCAATGGCTTATCTTTCTCAAATAGGACAATTCCTTCAGGTCCCAACGTTATTAAGACATACTTAGAATTCAATCGTGATAGAAGCTCATTACCAGCAAATTTTAATTTTTCAGGAGTATCAATCTTTATTCCTAACACAGACTCTGTTTCTTTCTTGTTTGGTTTAAAGACAGTAACATTTTTATATTCAAAGAAATTATCGAATTTAGGGTCAACTGCAACAATTTTCTTGTTGTTGTTTGAAATTATAATGATTTCTTGAATTAGTTCTTTGGTTAACACACCTTTATTGTAATCCTGAAGAATAATAGCATCAATATCCGAAATATTCTCTGTCAAGAAAGTAATGATTTTTTGTTGAACCTCTGTGCTAATAGGATGTTTTTTTTCTTTATCAATTCTTACAACATGTTGATTTGCTGCAATTACTCTTGTTTTACAGGTCGTAGGCCTTTCTTCATCAATTATAATCCCATCTTTTTTTATCCCTGCTTCAAATAAAAGAGAATTAAATATGTCTGCATTATTATCCTTTCCGACAACACCAATCGGAATAGGTATTGCATTTAGTTTAAGAATATTTAACGCAACATTCGCTGCACCACCAAATCTAAAAAATTCTTCACCCACTTCAACAACAGAAACAGGTGCTTCTGGGGATATTCTATTGACTACTCCCCAAAAGTAGCCATCAATCATCAAATCTCCAATAACTGCAATCTTTCTACCACAGAAATTTTTCTTAAGTGCCAGTAATTTATCTAAGTTCATATTCAACATATAATTTATCCTTTGCTCCAAGTTGCAATTGGATTGAATATCTCAATTGTAAAAATTCCTTTATCTGAACAGAGCCACATTTTTCTACCATCGTAATACATATGATTGATGGTACTCGGTAAATTCTCGTTATCTATGGTTTTCACCTGATAGGTTAATCTATTAATTAAAACTAATCCTTTGCCATAAAGTTCTTTCGTATCAATTCCGAATTTATATAAAGCAACCCACAAATAATTTCCTGTTCGTTCAATGCAGTAAATACCATTTGCGGGAAATCCATTTTTCTTATCAAATCTTCGCCAATTATTTTTATTATCAAATTGATATAAACCACCCACATTGTAATTCTTTTTTTGCTGCGTAATAAATTCATCAACCCCAATCCAAACATAATTTCTTTCGAATAACATGCTTGTGACTGAGACAAGATCTCCGTCGCCATTAAAGTGATTTGATTTACTATTAAAGAACATTATTGATTTTTTATTCTTTAAATCTTTCTTTTTATCATACTTGTGAAGACCGGCTTCAGTTCCGAACCAGACATATCTTTCATCTTGAACATAAATAGTTGGAATTGTATTTGATTTTTCATTTCCTCCTATCGTTAGATCATAATCGGTATATTTTTTTGTCTTAAGATCATACTTCGTCAAATTCATAAACCTTCCAATCCAAACAACATTCGCATATTTATCATATGCTACTGCTCTAATCCAATTGCCTAATTGCCCACCTGCTGAAAATTTTCTTGATGTCCATTTATTTGTTTTTTTATCAAGAATAAATAAGCCGTCAATTGAACCAGCCCATACGTAATTATCGTTAGCTGTTATACAATAAATAAAGTCATTTTTAAGCTCACTGTTACTACTATTATATTCAGTCCAAATTCTATTTTTTTTAGAATATCGAAATACTCCACTACCATATCCAGCAGCCCAAATATTTTCCCCATCATCAAAAATTTTATAAACTACAACATTATCTAAATGTTTCTCTACGTTGACAACAACTTGTGAAAATAAACAACTTGATATTAAAATGAAAATAAAAATTATTTTATTAAAATTAATCATTGGGTATTACCGTTTTCTACAAATTTGATTTCCCAGTATTTTTCAAATCCTTCTATTATATTTTTTGACAGTTTTTCATAGTCAACTTTTATCCCAAGTATCTCTTCTATATCAGTAGTCTTATTATCTAATTCATTTCTTAATTCATTGATAATATTTTCACTGAGGTTCACATAATTAACGATTTTCTTATGATAATTGCCACATAGTATTGAACCATGCTGAAGAATAAAATCACCCGTTCTCCTCTGTGCACTTCCTATTAATTTTTTCCCTTTGAATTTAACTTCGTTTTTTGCTGCAGTTGAAAAACACAGTAATCCCTTATCAGTTTTAAGTAAATCTGGAAAATCTGGTTGAATCTTTTCCAATTCAAGTTGACTTAATTGTGGATTGTATATCTCAAGTCCAGTAATCAAAGACATCGAAATTTTTTCGTATATCTGTCTTGCACTCAGACCAAATTTATTTGGGATAATACAAGAATAGGTAATTTCCTCAGCATGTAGAATCGCTCTACCACCAGTTGGGCGTTTCACAATATCAATATTATCTTGTTGAGATCTCTCTTTATTGATATCCGAATAGTCTTGATGATATCCCAATGAAATACAATAAGGTTTCCATCTGTACAAACGAAAATATGCCTCATCTTCCCTACAATCTTTTGTAAGTTGTACATCGAAATCCATATTGTGCGGTCCAGAATTTTCACCAGAATTAATTAAACGCCAAATCATTTGCCAATAATCCCACGTTTACTATTTTTAACAAAATCAGTAATTTCTTTAGCGTAATTATTATCAGGGTATTTATCAAGAATTTTTAATACTCCTTGTGAAAAATTATATCCTGACATATATAAAATTGTATAAATATCCTTTATTGTTTGAATATCTTCGTTAGAGAAACCTCTCCTTCGTAGTCCGACAACATTTAATCCCTCGAACTTCGCAGGATAACCACCAATTAAAGTAAATGGTGGAATATCCTTTGTTGGTTTAAATCCACCTCCAAGCATAATTTGTCTTCCAATAGTAATGAATTGTGGAATTAATGCACCACCACCAATCGTTGCAAAATCTCCAATGTGAACATGTCCTGCTAGTTGAACTGCATTAGCCATAATAACATTATCACCCACTTTACAATCGTGAGCAACATGACAATATGCCATTAATAAACAATTTTTTCCAATACTTGCTTTTTTTGTTTCTTTTGTTCCTTTATGTAAAGTTACAAATTCTCTGATAACTGTATTATCACCGATAAAAAAATGAGTTTCTTCATTTGCAAATTTTATATCCTGGGGAATATTTGAAACAGAAGCTCCTTGATGAATTTTAACATTACTTCCAATTCTTGCTCCATCATAAATCACAGCTAAAGGACCGACATAACAATTATCTCCTATTTCAACATCATCATGAATAATCGCATAGGGTTCAACAATAATGTCTTTTCCAATTCTTGCTTTATTACTTACTATTGCTGTTTTATGTATTTGAATCATAAATATTTCTGCCTATTGTTTTTCTTCCATTTGATTTTCTCTATCCACAATTGCTGCAGTAAAATCACCCTGTGCAACCAAATTATTATCAACATAAGCAGCGGCTTTCATTACGACATAACGTGACTTAACACTAACAAATTCAACTTCCAGAATTAGCTGGTCACCTGGAACAACTGGTCTTCTGAATTTAACATTATTCATCCCCATAAAAAAAACAAGTTTTTTTGTCGGATCAGGAATTGTGTTCATTAATAATATTCCACCAGTTTGTCCCATTGCTTCAAGTATTAAAACACCCGGCATTATTGGTTGCCCGGGAAAATGCCCCTGAAAAAATGGCTCGTTTGCAGTTACGGATTTTACTCCAATTACTTTTTTATCCAATTCCAAATGAATTATTTTATCAACTAATAAAAAAGGATACCGATGTGGTAATATTTTTTTTATTGCATTAACATCAAATACAATTCCTTCTTTTTTTACATGTTGATATTTTTTAACTAATTTCTTCTGCTGATATAGTTTTCTTATGCTTCTCGCAAATTCAACATTAGCTTTATGACCCGGTCGTGCAGCAAGAATTTGTGTTTTTAATGGTGCTCCTATTAGTGCCATATCACCTAACACGTCTAATAATTTATGCCTTGCAGGTTCATTTTTATATCTCAAAGTTTTATCATTAAGGAATCCACTGGAGCCAAGTATTATTTCATCTTTAAGTTTAAGTTTTGTTTGTAATTTTTTTAGTTTTTCTTCACTTGTTTCATGGTCAACTATCACTACAGCATTATCTAAATTACCACCCTTTATTAATCCCTGATCTGCTAATACTTCAACTTCACTTAAAAAACAAAATGTTCTTGCTGGTGCAAATTCAGTCACAAATTCACTCTCCAAATCGAAGAGGCCTGTATGCTGACTGCCGAGTGCGGGATTTTGATAATCTACCATTACAGTCACTCTGTAACTGTCAAGCGGAAGAGCAACCATATCAACCTGCTCAGCATCATTTTTATAACGAATAACCTCGTCAATAATCAAATAATCTTTTGGTGTTTCTTGTACTTTGAATCCCGCTTCGAGTAATTTATCAACATACAACTTTGCACTCCCATCCGTCACGGGAGGTTCTATTCCATTCAATTCAACTTTTATATTATCTATTTGTAACCCAACTATTGCCGCTAAAACATGTTCAACTGTATGAACTTTTATATCACCAATTCCAAGTGTTGTTCCGCGAGATATATCAACAACGAAATCAACCAATGCAGGTATTTCGGGCAAATCTGCTAAATCTGTTCTAATAAAACGAATACCATAATTATCAGGAGCAGGTTTGAAAGTAAGTTTACATGCTGTGCCAGTATGTAAACCATGACCATGAATGGAAACTTCTTTTGCTATAGTTCGTTGGAGTTCTAACATTATTTATCTCCAGCATTGTTATTTAATTTGTTTTCTAATTCATTTATTTTATCTTCTAAGATTTTTATTCTTTCTACATACTTCGGTAAATTATCAATATGAGCTTGAAGAACATGTGTTGTTCTTAATTCTTTAGCTGGATACCCAAAATATATTCCAGGTTTTGTAATTGATTTTGGTACACCAGACTGAGCACCAATAATAACTCCATCTGTTAACTCAATATGTCCAGTCAATCCTGCTTGCCCTCCGAGGATACATTTGCTACCCAATTTCGTACTGCCAGAAATGCCGCTTTGTGCTGATATGACACAATGTTCGCCCACCACCACATTATGTGCTATCTGAACAAGATTGTCAATTTTTGCACCTCTCTTAATAATAGTCGAACCAAGTGCCGCCCTATCAATTGACACATTAGAACCTAGTTCAACATCATCTTCAATTACAACATTTCCAATTTGTGGAATTTTAAGTTGCACACCATCTTTATCCTGCAAGTAACCAAATCCATCTGAACCAACAACTGTACCTGAATGAATAATTACATTGTCCTTAATAACGCACTCTTCTCTAATCGTTACGTTTGGATACAGTATACAGTTAGTGCCAATCTTTACATTAGGCAAGATAACCGAATTGTGAAATATTTTTGTATTATCACCTATCTCGCATCCTTCAGAAATTACTACATTAAAACCGATTGCTACATCTTTACCTAATTTAACATTAACCGCGATTTTTGCGCTGCTATCAATTTTATCCAATTTAATTTCATGTGCAAAAAATTTAATAATTAAATTTCTAAAGGCAACATTTGGGTCACCAACTTCAATGTAAGTAATATCTTTTCTATCTTTATTTTGGTCAGATTTAACTAATACAACGGAAGCTTGTGTGGTATTGAGATATTTCGAATACTTTGGTAGATAAAGAAATGTTAAGTCGCCTTTTTTTGCTTCGTCAATTTTTGCGACATTAAATATTTCTATGTTATCATCACCAATAATTTTACCGCCGACAAAGTCGGCGGTATCTCTAATTTTTAATTTCATTTTTACTATTTTAGTTTTTCAATAACCTTATTAGTAATATCATACTCCTCTTTTGCGTAAAGAAAAATAATATCTCCACTTCTATCAAAAACAAAATCAAGCTCTTCTTCTTTAGCAACTTCTTCAATTACCGTAAAGATCTTATTGTTGACAGGTTTCATTAATTCCTCTTGCTTTTTAAAAAGCTCGCCACTTGGTCCAAACTTTTCCTGTTTAAAATCCTGCATTTTTTTCTCTAAATCAATTAATTCCTTCTCTACTTCAGCACGTTTTGTGTTACTCATAATTAACTTTCTTTTTTCATAATCATCGTATTTTGTTTTCCATTCGGTTTCAATTTTCTTTAGCTCTTCCTGCCATTCAGCCATCAAGGCATCTAAACGTTTTTGAGCATCTTGTGCTTCGGTATATTGTTCCATTATCGTATCTGAATCGACATAACCAATTTTAACTTGACCTGAAATAATTGATGCACTTAACAAAAAAAGGAATACGAATATTACATTAAATGATTTCATTTTATTTAACCTTTATTTTTTTTATTATCCTCTTTTGAGTTTATCTAATACCTTAAAGGTAATATCAAATGTGTCATCTGTATACAATAATACTGGTAGTGTATCGGTCTTATCAAAAATGAAATTCATACCTTCAGATTTAGCTACCTCAGAAATCGCATTACGTATTTTTTGCTCGATAGGCCCGAAGAATTCATTCCTTTTTTGATAAATTTCTCCACCCTGTCCAAACTTTTGTTGTTCAAATTCCTTTATTGCAGCTTCTTTTTGAACCAAACTTTGTTGTGCAGCTTGAAGTTGATCTTTTGTCATTGTTTCGGCTTTTTGTTGATATCCGACGTATTCAGTCTGAAGTTCAGTAGTCATACTATCTCTTTTGGCTGTCTGTTTTGCAATCCAAGCATCTAAATCGCTTTGAGCTTTTATTGCTTCAGAAAATTGCTCTAGAATGACATCTGTGTTAACGAATCCGATTTTTTGCCCTGTTAACGTTTGGGCAAACGAAAATGCACTACATAAAAGTAATACAGAAATGAAAAGTTTAGTTTTCACTTTAACCTCTTGTTTATGTTTTAAAATCCTCGTCCAAATTGAAAATGAAATTGCCATTGTGGTTCCATCCCATCAACATTTCTTCTGTCAAATCCATAACCATAATCAAAACCCAATAACCCTATCGGCATTATCATTATTCTAGCTCCCAATCCAACTGATTTCTTTAAATCAAAGAAATCTGCTTCTTTCAAATTGAGAAATACATTTCCCATTTCAGCGAAAGCTATCAAATAAATAGGAATAGGCTCAAGAGTAAGGGCAGTTCGTAACTCAAGAGTGTATTTTGTCATAACTCTTCCGCCAATTATATTGCCGCTAGACTTGGGTCCTACACTTCTATCATCATAACCTCTAAGTGGTACTGTGGAAATATATTGTCCGTTACCACCCATATAGTAAAATTCGAATGGTTGGATGTAGGTACTCTTTGTTATTTCATCCATATATCCAAGTGATATATTTGTATATAATGCAAATCTATTACTGTTAAACAATCGTTTGTATATATCCGCATTAAATTCTACCTTGTAATAATCTGTTTGCCCAGGTAAGAAAGGTCCACCTGATATTTCTCCGTATAAAGATATTTTTGAACCTTTTGTAGGAAAGATTGGATTGTCGATGTCAGATCTGCTTAATGTTGCACCAAGTGTAAATTGTCTCGATAATCCTTCTTGATAGTAACCACCGCCATTTTTAACATCGTTATATTGAAATCTAAAGAAACCTTGAATATAAAAGAAATTATCAGGCCAGGTTAATCTTCTTCCTGTTTTTAAGGTGACACCTGATTGTTTTAAATCATAATAATATCTTTGTCTTGTATCAAAGATTTCAAAGCCAAGCATAGTTGGAGTATCAAGAAACCAGGGTTCCGTAAATCCGACAGTAAAAGTTCGGTAATAATTGTTTATACCAAACTGCCAACTGAAATTAAGAATTTGTCCACCACCTAGTTGAAAGGGATGAGCAATCGAAAAATTCGTAAGAGTTAATCCAAGTGCTCCACTAAATCCGAAACTGCCACTATAACCGACAGAAGCATTAAAATAATCACTTGATTTTTCTTCAACATTAAATGTAAGTGCAACAGTACTATCATCCACAGGTTTGTAAGTTACTCCCTCTGTATTGGAATAAAGTTTTTCTTGATTAAAATAATTTAAATTTGCAAGTTGTTGGATACTTGTAATAATATTTCCACGACTAAAATAATCGCCGGGAACAACAAATAATTCCCTTCGAATAACCTTATCCATTGTCTTGTCGTTACCTGTTATTTCGACTGATCCTACTCTGAATCTTTGATTTTCTGTAACTTTTATTGTTACATCAATCGAATCAACACCAACCTTAGTTTCAACTGGCTCAAGACTAGCGGTCAGATAACCAGTATTCTGATAAAGTGAAGATGCATCTGTTTGTTGCTCGTTAAAATATAAATTTTGTTGAAATTTTTCCAAATCATAAACATCACCCTTTTCAAATCCTAATCTGTCTGACAGCTCCTGGGCATCAAAGACTGTGTTACCTTCCCAACTAATGTTTCTAATTTTGTATTGGTTGCCTTCAAAGACGGTAACATAAATATCTAAATCCTCTTTGTTATTATAAAAATTCAAAGAATCATTTAATATTTCAAAATCTCTGTACCCATTTTTATAATAGAAATTTTTTAGTAGATCTTTATCTTTGTTAAATTCGTCTTTATTAAAAGTAGAACTTCGCCAAAATTTCCACCAGACATAAGTAGTTGTTTCATCAAATTCATCGGCAAGATCATCATCATCAAATGCTTCATTGCCAATAAAATATATATTTTGTACAGTAACCTCATTGCCTTCTTCAATAAAGTATACTAGTAGTGTTTTATCTGTAATTTTTGTAATTGGATCAATCTTTGAGGAAGGATCATAATCGTAAATAATTTCGTATTGATCTTCGGAGTCATTAATATTTTGCCAAGTTACAATTAGTTCATCATCATTAACTTCGTGGGACAAATATCTATATTGAGCCGGTTTAATCTGAGCATTCATTAATCCTTCTTCATCATATAACTTTTTCATTCTGCTTTTAATCTTAAATATCTCTTGTTGTGTTAACACATGCCCTTTATCAATCTTAACGGCTTTATTGAGGTCATCTTCATCTAGTTCATCGTAACCATCAAAAATTACTTTTTCCAGGCGTGGATTTTCTACAACTTTTATTACTAAAAAAACACCATTTTCAATTTTTCTTTCAATTAGAATTTGAACATCAGAAAAGACTTTTAATTTCCATAACTTTTTAATTGCATTATTTGTTGCATCACCTGGTATTTCAATTTCATCACCGACTTTCAAACCGCTATTTGCAATTATAGTGGCAGCATCAGTTGTAACATTACCTTCAACTGATATCCCCAATATAGTATAATTGTTTTTTTCCGTCTGCGAGAACAAATTATTCTGCATCAAGCAAAAAAGCGTTACAATAATGAAAAAATATTTACTTTGTTCTCTAAGATTTAGAGAATTTCTTTTTTCTGTTAATTTGTTGACTAACACGACCGAACCTTCTTTCTCTACTTTGAAAATCCTTAAGTGCATCAATAAGGTTACTAATATTAAATGCTGGCCAGAGGACATCCGTGATATAAATTTCTGAATAAGCTATTTGCCATAATAGAAAATTGCTAATTCTAAATTCCCCACCACTGCGAATGAGCAGGTCAGGATCCGGTATTCCCTTGGTTGTTAGATTATTAGATACTAATATCTCATTAATGTCTTTAAGCTCAATTATATTGTTTTTATACTGAGCACTTATATTCTTTATTGCTTCTATTAGTTCCCACCTGCCACTATAACTTAGGGCCAAATTTAATACCATCTTATCATTATATTTTGTCTTTTCAACAGCTTCGTTTAATTCTTTCTGAACAATTCTAGGTAAAGAAGATGTATCGCCAATAAAAGTCAATTTAATATTATTTGCATGTAATTCATTAGTTTCTGTTTGAAGGGATTTAACTATTAGTCGCATTAAAACAGATACTTCATAATGTGGACGATTCCAATTTTCCGTTGAAAATGTATACAAAGTTAAATATCGTACACCTAAGTTAGCACAAGATTCAACAATTTTTCGAACGGTTTCAACTCCTTTTTTATGCCCTACAACTCTTGGTAAACCTTTCTTTGTCGCCCATCTTCCATTACCATCCATTATTATGGCAATATGTTTAGGAATATTACCTTTCCTCTTAAGTTTTTCTATTTCATTGAGCTGTTGTTTATTCATTACATAATATTTATTTTTAGAAAAACAAAAATATATGAGAATTACTAAATAATCAAGGCATTAAAATATTATGTTATAATAACTTAAAAATAGTAAAAAAGTATTTTCTTTATAAATAAATTCATAGTACGAACAAATCATTATATTTGCAATCAAAATTTGACTTAAAAGTATGAATTTAGAATATGAACCTGTAATTGGACTTGAAGTCCATGCACAACTATTAACCAAAAGTAAAATTTTCTGTAGCTGTTCCACTGAATTTGGGATGCCTCCAAACTTTAATATCTGTCCGATTTGTCTTGGGCACCCTGGTGTTTTACCGGTATTAAATTACCAAGCTTTGGAATTTATAATTCGGATGGGGTTAGCAACAAATTGCTTAATAAACGAAAAAAGTATATTTGCTAGAAAAAATTATTTTTATCCTGATTTACCAAAAGGGTATCAGATTTCTCAATTTGAAAATCCAGTGTGTGAAAATGGTTACATTCAAATTGAAAATGATAAGAAAATTCGAATAAAAAGAATTCATTTAGAAGAAGATGCTGGAAAATTAATTCATGATAGGGGTAACGTTTCTTTAGTTGACGTCAATAGATGTGGAATTCCCTTAATTGAAATTGTTAGCGAACCCGATATTCATTCTTCCCAAGAGGCATTTTTATACCTATCCAAGCTTAAACAAATTTTAATTTACTTAAATATTTGCGATGGAAACATGGAAGAAGGTTCACTTCGTTGCGATGCTAATATTTCTGTTAGACCAAAAGAATCAAAGAAATTGGGAACAAGAACTGAAGTCAAAAATATGAATTCTTTTAAAAACGTTGAGGCAGCAATTGAACACGAAATTAATAGGCAAATAGAATTAATAAAAGATGGTGGAAAAATTATTCAGGAAACTTTGCTTTGGAATGCAGAATTGAACGAGTCGGTGTCAATACGCGGAAAGGAAGAAGCACATGACTATAGATATTTTCCTGATCCTGATTTAGTACCCATATTAATAAATAATGAATGGCAAGTAAAAATTAAACAGTCTATTCCAGAATTACCTGATGCAAAGAAAAATAGATTTTGCAAAGATTATAACCTTCCAATTTATGATGCGGAAGTATTAACTTCTTCAAGAGAACTTGCAGATTATTATGAAAATGTAGTAAAGGTTACATACGATTTTAAAACAGCCAGCAATTGGGTTATGGGTGATGTATTACAGATAATCAACGAAAAGAAAATTTCAATAAATGACTTTAGCATATCTTCACAAAATCTTGGTCAACTAATAAATTTAGTTAATAAAAATATTATTAGTGGAAAAATTGCAAAAAACGTTTTTCAATTTATGCTTGAAGAAAGCAAAGAGCCTGAAGAAATTGTAAAAGAAAGAAATCTAATTCAAATAACCGATACATCAGAAATTGAAAAAATAATAGACGAAGTAATCAGCAAAAGCCCAAAGCAAGTTGATGATTACCTTTCAGGTAAAGATAAAATTATTGGCTATTTTGTAGGCCAAATAATGAGTGCAACAAAAGGAAAAGCCAATCCACAGATGGTTAACGATCTTTTGCTTAAAAAGCTCAACAAGAATAAATAATAAAAAAACCGTCTCATTTTTTTTGAGACGGTTTTCAAAATCTGATTTCTTTCGATTCAGATTTATTTCTTTTTAGCAGTTTTTTTAGCTGCTGGTTTCTTTTTAGCAGTTTTTTTAGCTGCTGGTTTCTTTTTTGCAACTGGCATAATAAATCCCATTAATTGTTAATAAATAGTTATTTAGGAGAATATCAGAAAATAGTATAAATCAAAATTATTTCTTTTTAACCGTTTTCTTAGTAATAGTTTTCTTTTTAACTGCTGTCTTTTTGGCTGCTGGTTTTTTACAAGCCATTTTTTCTCCTATTAATTTTTAATGTTCTATTGTGTCTCTGTAATATCCATAAATGAATGTTTTACATTTTTAAATGCATACAATCAAAATTATATTTGTTTTTCGATTTTATTAGTGCTCTTAAACTTTCACATTCAAAATTTTTAACTTTCATTCTTATTTAATTCATTATTAAAATATTTTTATTAATTATCTAATGAAAAAGTAATAAATTATTTTAAATAAAGCAATAGTAAATCAATTAGTTTAAAAAAATAATTTTTTGATAAAAATTACACTAATTGATATATCGGACAAAATAGTTCTTTTTCATCTATCCTAATTTTTTAAATAAATCTGCCATTTCAATTGCCGATAACGCAGCATCCCACCCTTTGTTTCCCGATTTAGTTCCTGCTCTCTCAATTGCCTGTTCAATATTATCTGAAGTAATAATACCATAAATTATTGGAACCCCCGTTTCTAAACTTGCATTTGCAATTCCCTTTGATACTTCTGATGCAACAAAATCAAAATGGGGGGTAGATCCCCTAATGATGGCTCCAAGACAAATTATAGCATCGTACTTTTGTTTCTGCGCCAACTTTTTGGCGGTTAAAGGAATTTCAAATGAACCAGGCGCCCATACAACATCCAAGTCTTTTTCAACACAATCATGACGATTAAGGCAATCAAGTGCCCCAGTTAATAATTTATTCGAAATAAATTCGTTAAATCTGCTGATGACTATCGCAAATTTCTTATCTTTCGCGGATAAAAATCCTTGAATAACATTTGTCATTTCTTTACCTCTCAAATTTATTTTTTATTTTGTTTTAGCAAATGTCCCATTCGTTCTTTCTTCGTCTTTAAATATTTTTCGTTGAAAGGTGTTGGATTAATTTCTATGGGCACTCTTTCAACAATTTCCAAATCAAAACCACGTAATGCAATAATTTTTGATGGGTTATTAGTAATTAATTTTATTTTTGATAGACCAAGATCTTTTAGTATTTGGGCTCCAGTTCCATAATCTCTTAGATCTGCTTTGAAACCCAGCAATTCATTCGCTTCAATTGTATCTGCACCTTCCTCTTGTAATTTGTAGGCTAATATTTTATTTACTAAACCTATACCTCTCCCTTCTTGCCGCATATAAAGGACAACTCCTTTTCCTTCACTTTCAATCATTTGAAGTGCTTTTTCCAGTTGCTCACCACAATCACATCTTTGAGAACCAAAAACATCTCCAGTAAGACATTCTGAGTGAACACGAACTAACGTGGGTTCATCTCCTTCAAGATTTCCTTTTACTAGTGCAACAGGATGGTCATTGGGGTCGAGTAGATTTTCGTAAAGATGTAATTTGAATTTTCCATCTTTGGTTGGCATATCAACAATTGCTTTACAAGTTACATGTTTTTCGCGACTTCTTCTATATTTAATTAAATCGGCTATCGAAATTATTTTTAAGTTATTCTTTTTACAGTACTTAAGCAAATCTGGTAGCCGAGCCATCGTTCCATCCGGATTCATTATTTCGCATAAAACACCAACTTGTTTTAATCCTGCTAATTTCACAAGGTCATTTGCCGCTTCTGTATGGCCTGCTCTTTTTAAGACACCACCATTTCTTGCAATAAGTGGAGAGATATGCCCCGGTCGTGCAAAGTGATCAGGTCTTGTTGATAAATCTGTGATTGCTCGTATAGTTGCTGCTCTATCTGGAGCTGATATCCCTGTTGAAGTTCCAATTTTATAATCTATTGTAACAGTAAATGGTGTCTGATGAAGTGCGGTATTTTCTTTAACCATAAATTCTAGGTCAAGTTCTTTTGCTCTTTGTTCTGTAACAGAAACACATAACAATCCACGTGCTTCTTTAACAATAAAATTGACATCGTTCGGAGTGATTAATTCTGCTGCCATAATTATATCGCCTTCGTTTTCTCTTTCAGCGTCATCAACCACAACTACCATTTTTCCATTTCGTATATCTTCAACTGCCTCATCGATTGTATTTAATTTATTTTCTACTTTCATTCTTAATATCCTAATTGTTTAAACCATTCCACAGAGAAAATTTTATTGTCATTAGGTTCATTTTTTGTAATTATGTTTTCAATATATTTTGTAAGTAAATCTACTTCAACATTAACTGCATTGCCAATCTTATTTAAATATAAATTTGTATTATTCCAAGTGTGTGGTATAATTGATAATCCAATTTTATTTTGGTTAATATCTGCAACAGTCAAACTTATCCCATCAATAGCAATCGAACCTTCCTTAACAATATATTTTAAGTTGTTATTTGAAATTTCGATTACGATATAATAATTTTCACCAAGTTTTTTGATTTCAGATATTTTTCCAACCTCGTTTACATGGCCGGCAACAATATGTCCACCAATTCTGTCTGAAAGCCTCAATGCTCTTTCCAAATTTACAATTGATGATATTGATAAATTTTGCAGTGTAGTTTTTTTTAGTGTATCACCTACAGCATCAGCAGTGAAAGTATCCTTGATAATATTTGTAACTGTCAAACACACACCATTCGCAGCAATAGAGTCATTAATTTTCAAATCATCGAAGATTTTTTTAGCTGAGATAGTAATCTTATAACCACCAGCAATAGATTCCTTGTTTGTAATTTTTCCTATTTCTTCAATTAAACCTGTAAACATATTATTTCAAAATTTTCATTAAATTATTTTTTTTAATTCAATTCTCAAATCTGTCCCCAATTTCTCTGTGGATTTGATTTCCATATTCTTTTCTTTATTAATATTTATTGTTTCTAATCCTTCACCCCAAAAAATCGGTGCTTGAATAATTATCATATCATCGAAAAGTTCTTGTTCGATAAATTGAGAAAATAAATTATTTCCA
>JAFGPR010000153.1 GCA_016936095.1 Ignavibacteriales bacterium
CGACAGGTAATTATGAATCTTGCAAAAAAATGGATGTTAAAAACTTTCAGTATAAGTGAACAGGAATTAGGATTCAAATTAATTTATGATGTTTGTCATAATATTGCTAAAGTTGAAGAACATAAAATAAATGGACAGAAAAAATTGGTTTGTGTCCATCGAAAAGGTGCAACAAGGGCATTTCCACCAAACCACAACAATATTCCTGAAAAATATAAATCAATAGGACAACCGGTTTTGATACCCGGCGATATGGGGAGATATTCTTTTATTGCAACTGGAACTGAGAAAGCTATTGACGAAACATTTGGCAGTTCCTGCCACGGTGCGGGTAGATTACAAAGTAGACACAAAGCACTTCAACTTGGTAAAGGCAGAAACCTAATTGATGAACTGAAAAAGCAAGGAGTGTATATTCAAGCAAAGGGAATGAAATCAATCGCAGAAGAAATGCCGTATGCATATAAGGATGTGTCAGAAGTAATTGACGTAATGCATAACTCGGGGATAATTGTAAAAGTTGCAAGGTTTCGACCACTTGGAGTTATAAAAGGATAGTAAATAATTAATTAAAATATAGGGATAGAAATGGAAATATTATATTTAATTATTGGTTTAGTCATTGGCTTTTTGATTGCCTTTTTATTTTTTAAAAGCAAAAAAACAATTTCAGTTGCTGAAGCAAATTCTTTGAACGAGCAAATGAACTCTTTAAAAATTGATTTAGCAAAATATCAGCAAATTAACTCTTTTCTTGAAAATGATAAAAATACAATTCAAGATGAACTTAGAAACGAGAGAAGAAAAAATGAAGAATTAAATTCCAATTATTTTTCCTTGAAATCCGATTATTCAAATCTACAAAGAAAATTGGATGAGCAAAAAAATGAAATAGAAAAATTGCAAGAAAAATTCACAAAGGAATTTGAAAATCTTGCTAATAAAATTTTTGAAGAGAAAGGAAATAAATTTACTGAACAAAATAAGGAAAAACTTTCTGAGATATTAGACCCACTTAAAATTAAAATTAGTGAATTTGAAAAAAAAGTTGAAGAAACAAATAAAGAAAGTATTCGAGGACAGGCTTCATTAAAAGAACAATTGCAAATACTTAAAGATATGAATCAAAAGATTACGCAAGAAGCATCAAATTTGACAAATGCCCTAAAAGGACAAAGCAAAACACAAGGCAATTGGGGTGAATTTATTCTGGAAAGTATATTGGAAAAATCGGGACTTGTCAAAGGAAGAGAGTATCTTGTTCAGCAAAGTATGACAGCCGAATCTGGGAAGAGATTTCAGCCAGATGTGATTATTAAATTACCCCAAGATAAAAATATAATAATTGATTCTAAAGTATCGTTGATCGGTTATGAAAAATATATTTCTTCAGAAGATGAACAAGATAAGATAATGGGATTGAAAGAGCATATTACTTCCATTCGTTCGCATATAAAAAATTTAAGTAGCAAAAATTATCAACAACTTTACAACTTAGAAAGTCTTGATTTTGTTTTAATGTTTATGCCAATAGAACCCGCATTTGCACTTGCCGTTCAACATGATAGCAATATATTCAATGAAGCATTTGAAATGAATATTGTTATTGTCTGCCCTTCCACTCTACTTGCCACACTCAGAACAATATCAAGTATATGGAGATACGAAAAGCAAAATGCATTTGCTTTGGATATTGCAAAATTATCGGGGGCATTATATGATAAATTCGTTAGTTTTGTTGAAGACTTAATTGATGTAGGTAAAAAAATGGAACAAGCAAAAGATAGTTATAAGGAAGCAATGAAGAAATTAACCGATGGTTCAGGAAATCTTGTAAGCAGAGCAGAAAAGATAAAACAACTCGGAGCAAAAGCAAGTAAGAATTTACCTCAATCAATAATTAATCGTTCAATGGTAGATGAAGAAACAAATATTATTGATAAAGAATAAAAATATTCCGAACTTTTAATATGTTGTTTCGTCTGAATATTTAACGATTAATAATCAGAATTAGTTTTTTATGAGTAGTAGACAGAAAAAACAAAGTAAAATTAAAGGGGACTTACATAGTCTAAAAGAATTTTACATTGACGATTCGCAAAAGGAACGAATTCAAAAGATGGGAAAGGTGCGACGATGGTTTAACTATACATGGTGGGTATTCAAAGGAATGATAAATAAACTGACTCACACACGCAGAATTATGGTTATTGTTGCTACAATATTTATTTTGATAGAAGTAAATGCTGACTCAACCAGTTTCGATTTTGATTTCTGGGGATATGTTATATTGATAATAGTTTTAATGTTGGAATTAAAAGATAAACTTTTAGCAAAAGATGAATTACAAGCAGGACGGGCAATTCAAGAAGCGTTACTACCAATAAAAAATCCTAAGATACCAGGTTGGGATATCTGGCTATATTCTCAACCTGCAAATGATGTCGGGGGGGATCTAATCGATTTTATTGAGATTGGGAATTCAAAATATGCAATTACTTTGGGTGATGTATCAGGAAAAGGTTTGCCTGCAGCCTTATTAATGGCAAAATTACAATCAACTATTAAAGCCGTTATTCCTTTTAGTAAATCAAATCATGATTTAATGAAAAAGGTGAATGAAATATTTTATAAATACGGACTAAAGAAAAATTTTGCATCATTGGTATATCTTACTTTTGAACAAAATTCCAACAAGATAAAACTTGTAAATGCGGGACATCTTCCACCTCTAATTATCAAATCCGATAAAATTGAAGAACTACCACGTGGTGGACCGGCGATAGGATTATTGCCGAACTTAGAAGCATCCGAACATTCATTGGAAATAAATGATAATGAAGTTTTTATTATTTATTCGGATGGTGTGACTGAATCGAGAAACGAAACAGAACAGTTTTTCGGATTAGAAAAATTCAAGGAATATTTAAGAAAATATAGAAATTTATCTGCTGAAAATTTGGGTGAAAAAATTCTACTCAACATAAGCAGATTTATCGGCAACACACTCCCTTACGATGATTTATCCATGATTATTCTCAGAAAAACTAAACAATAAATACACATATTAGAAGCGAAAAGTGAAAGGTGATACTAAATAAGTATTAAAATATTACTAATATTTAGGATTTAAACTATTCCTAAATTTCTTCTGTTTTCTTTTGTATCATAATAAACTCGCCATTCGGCAACAAGTCCATTTTCAACCTTTGCTGTCCATAAAGCATTATCACATTTACTGTTTTCATCCCAATAAGCATAGCCAACCAGAACAATATATTCTTTCTTAACCTCTACTCTTTCAATATGATTTTTATAGTCAGGATACATTTCAAAAAAGTTTGTCCACACATCAATAACTTCATTTTTTGACTTTATGACCTTACTTTCCCTATCGATAAAAGTATGATCTATAGTTATTAATTTTGAAAGTGCTTGTATATCGTGTTTATTAATAAAATCATTAAATTTTAAAGTTGTTGATTTTGAATTCATTTTCGTAAAATTGTATCTAATAATAAAAAAAATAATTTTATACGATAATGTATGGAGAATTTATGTTAAAAGAAAAGTCAAAAGCACCGAATTTTACTTTACTTGATGAAAACAATAACAAAATATCATTAAAAGATTTTCTTGGACAGAAAGTGATTTTATATTTCTACCCTAAGGACAATACATC
>JAFGPR010000154.1 GCA_016936095.1 Ignavibacteriales bacterium
ACACTGCATATTTCAACCCACTTTTCTTTAGGACATCTTTTTGATTCCCAACCGCCCGAAGGAATAATCCCAATAATATTTTGTGTAAAACTATTTGCTTCCAAAAATAATTTTGCTTTTAATAGATCATCCTTATTACAATAATAATGAATATTTTTAGAAATTATAGGAATGTTAAGTGGTTTTAATATCTCGAGATTATGTTCGGCAGAGTGAGTTTCACCACCACGGCTTGTAGTTGCTTTTATATTGTAAGCATAACTTCTACCACGATAAGCATAACCAACACGATATTTAATTCCTGAACAAAAAGTAATTTGAGCGGTTTTCGGATTCGACCATAGATCAAAAACAATATCATATTTTTCTTTACGAATTTTTAGAGCAACCTTTAAGAAAAAATCTTTTTTCTTGAATGTAATAACTTTATTTATGAATGGATTATTGCTTAATGCATCTTTTGCAAAATCTTCAGTTAAATAATCTATTGTTGCATCTAGAAAAAAGTTTTTCAGATTTTCCAAAATAATTGTTGATAAGACGATATCACCAATCCCTCTTGGTTTTATGCATATTATTTTCTTAATTTGATTTCTATCAAACATAATTTTATTAGTGCCAAAAAGACTTGTTAACACAAAAATAATATAAGTTTTGCATTATTCTAGCAAATAATTTATTAATTATGCTTTAAAAATAGAAATTCTTATCAAAAATATGATAATTGAATTTTAATCTTTAACTTTGTAATGAAAAAAAATTATTAAATGCTCTTTATGAAAAATAAATTATTCTTAACTTTTTTTTTCCCTATATTTTTATACTCACAAAACTTAGAAGTAGGTCGAATAACTTCAAAATACAACTTAAATGGAATTTTAACAGAATCATTTTGGAACATAAGAACAATCAATAATTTGCATATAGACTTCGAATTAACAAAAAATATTGTTAGGCTTCCTTACGGAAATTTTTAACAAGATTTAATAAGTGGTAAAATAGATTTTAATTTTTCATCTGACTTACAAATTACAAGTTTTATACAATATGACAATGAAAGCAAATCTGTGGGCATGAACAACAAGCTAAGTTGGATATTTGACCCACTTGGTGATTTATTCATTGTTTACAATCACAATGTTGCAAGAAATATAACAGAAAGATGGTTGTTTGAATCAAATCAATTGATATTGAAAGTAAGATATGGGTTGTGGTTATAAAATTTTTAATTATATTTAAATTGTGCTTTTATAAGAAATTAACGCAAATTAATGGAGATAAAAAATGAAAAGTTTAATTATATTATTTGTTTTTTTGCTTAGCAATTTATCAATTTTTTCACAGAATAAAAATAATATAAATACGTATCCACCATATTTAACAAAAACTGGTGAAGCAGTTTACGACTACTTTGGTTCTTCAGTCTCAAATGCTGGAGATATAAACGGAGATGGATATGACGATGTCATTGTTGGAGCTTATAGGCATAACAATAATACAGGTCGAGTTTATATTTTTTATGGTGGCCCTATTATGGATAACGAAGCAGATATTATTATTACAGGTAATAGTTCAAATGACAAATTTGGATGCTCCGTTTCAACTGCAGGTGATGTTAATAACGATGGATATTCTGATATAATAATTGGAGCAAGTGGCTGCGGCAAAGCTTATATCTTCTTTGGTGGCACCTCAAATGATACAATACCTGATAAAATATTAACAGGTGAAGGATATGTTAATTCTTTTGGTTGTTCAGTTTCGACTGCTAATGATATCAACAATGATGGTTTCGATGATGTAATTGTTGGTGATATGGATTATTATAACTCAGCTTCAAATGCAAAAGGTAGAGTATATATTTATCATGGAGGAAGTAATATGGATGTTACTGCTGATTTACACATTACAGGAGAAGGTGGTTGGTTTGGTAGTATCGCTTCCAATGCAGGAGATGTAAATGGTGATGTTTTTGATGATATTATTGTAGGTGCTTCTGCATATAATAATCATTCAGGTAAAACTTATGTTTACTATGGTGGAAGTAGTATGGATACAATAGTTGACATTACAATGGTTGGAGAATCTCAGATGCAGAGTTTTGGAATAAGCCTTTCTGCAGCTGGAGATATAAACACCGATGGATTTGATGATATAATAGTAAGTGCCTATCAATATCAATATGTCGGTAAAGTATATATATATTTAGGTGGAAGTCCTATGGATAATACTGCTGATATTACGTTAACAGGAGAAAACTTTAATGATCTATTAGGATGTTCAGTATCAAGTGCTGGTGATTTTAACAATGATGGGTATGACGATATACTTGTCGGTGCTAATGGTTATAATTCATTTTATGGTTCAGCATATATACTTTTTGGTGGGATAAACATGGACAATGTTCCTGATATTACATTATTTGGCGAAGATACTTATGGTCAATTTGGTTCAGCTGTTTCATCTGTGGGAGATATAAATTCGGATGGTTATGATGATATTATTGTTGGAGAACCTTGTTTCAATAATTATACCGGGAAAATAATTGTTTACAAGGGTGATTCGTTGGACGGTGGAACAAATAATTTTTTAATATTGATTGAGCCTAACGGTGGTAATTGGTTATTTAAAGGAACAAATTTTGAAATTACCTGGATTGATAATATTGATGAAGCTGTTAGAATTGAATTGTTCCTTGAAGATACTCTTTCGACAATATTAGTTGATTCAACAATAAGCAGTGGTTCTTATAATTGGTTGATACCCATGGATTTAGTGGTTAGCGATTATTATAAAATAAAAATCATAAGTGTAGTCGATAGCTCCATCTTTGGTATTAGTGACTATTATTTTACCATTTACGAAGGGACAAATATTGATAATATAATGACAAAGGTTATACCATCCAATTATGAATTATTTGATAATTATCCAAATCCTTTTAATCCAAGTACGATTATTCGATACGGAGTACCAACTGAAAGCAGAGTAAAACTTATTATTTATAACGTCCTTGGAGAAAAGTTGCATGAATTGATTGATGAAGTTCAAACAGCTGGTTATTATGAAATAAAATGCAATTTTAATAATCTATCTACTAGTATGTACATTTATGTCTTAGAAGCAATTTCAGTTCTTGGAAATGAAAAAATTGTAAAAGCCAAGAAGATGATTTATCTAAAATAGCAATATTATAATATTTTTTTAAGTTTTCTAATATTATTGTTGAAAGAACGATATCTCCAATACCTCTCGGTTTTATGCAAAGTATCTTTTTTATTTTATCTGCTCCAATCTGCTTAATCAGTGTCATCCGCGTTCTATTAATTTTAAAAATCAACAATGGAAAAATAAAAATCAAAATATGATAATTAAAATTTAATTTTTAACTTTGTAGTAAAAATATTTGCCTTTATGAAATTTAGAATATTACTCTTTTTCTTATTAACAAGCTTACTTTACTCACAAACATTAAAAGTAGGTCGAATTACAAGTGATTATAATTTAGATGGAATTTTATCTGAACCATTTTGGAATGAATGCGATTCAATTCCAAACCTAACAATGGTTGAACCTATTGAAGGAAGCATTTCAACATTTACTACTATAGTGAAGATTGTGGTAAATAGAAATACAATTTTAGTAGGGATAAAATGTTTTGATGAAGAACCAGATAAAATTGTAGCTTACTCTAAAGCAAGAGATGTAAATTTTTCTGAAGAAGACTATATCAAAATTGTAATTGATACCTATATGGATGCTCGAAGTGGTTATGTATTTGCAATCAATCCTTATGGAGCTCGAAGTGATGGATTACTATATCCAATGGGTTATGAAAGTAAAAGTTGGGATGGTGTTTGGGATGCTACAACTGCAATAACAAATGAAGGTTGGTCTGCTGAAATTTATATACCTGTAACTACACTCAATTTTCCAGATAATATTTCTATGTGGAGTTTTAATATTGAAAGAAAAATTCAGCGTTTACTTGAAACTAATCGCTGGGCGGGAATAAATAAAAACTATCAAGTAATTAAAACAAGTCAAGCAGGAAAAATAACTAACATACCAAAATTTGATTTGGGACTTGCGTTGTTGGTTAAACTTTCTACATTAGGAGATATAAGAAAAGAGTATAATGAAAAAAC
>JAFGPR010000016.1 GCA_016936095.1 Ignavibacteriales bacterium
ATCCAGAAATCTAGCCAACGTTTTGGTTCACCCAAGATTCTCTTTTGACAGAAAAATTAATAAATAATTGGATACAAATCTAAAGGCAACCGTTAGCGTTCATGCAAAGAGACCGAAACGACATTGATAAACTGATGAAAACCCAACGCACAAATAGCACATTTGCAAGCTCCAACACACAGGCTGATTCTTCCGCTTGCAAAAGAGCTATTTCTTATTCTACGCACTTGTCGAAATGAAAGATATTGCAATTATAAATAACAGACTAAAGGAGGATAAAGATTTTAAATTGAATCTTGATTTGCTTGTGGATTATAGTCTTTTAAATAAAACATTGATATTTAATCAAAATATCACAGAAATTGATTTTGAAAAATTAATTGAATCTCAACTTATAAAACGACAAACAGACAAATATCATATTATTGATTTTGAATCCTTCGGGTTTCAAGTGTATTCACTTTATAAAAGTAAAAGCAAGGTAAAACTAACCAATGATTTCAAAACCTTTGTCTTGTTAATAAAGGAGATTGAGACAGGCTATAAATCAGAAACGTTTGTTCAAAATATTACAGCTCTTTTTAATGATTTATGGGCAATTGCAATTCTTGACTCAAATCAAAGTTTTGATAATAACTTTTCAGATTACCTTAAATCATTAGATACAGAAACAAACAGAGATGAAATATTTTCATTTAATGAAGGATATAGTCGAGCATTACACCTACTCAATCTTGAGGTGGCAAACTTTTATAAAAATGGTATTCAACTTATAAACTGGACTAAAAGCGATGCAGATTATGATATGCCACTTGGAAGTTTTCTTAGAGGTGTTCGCAATAAAATTAGGGAAAATGAAAAGTGGGGATTCAATTGTTTTGAGTATTCAATTAAGCAGCCTGATTTAGAAATCGATTTTTTAATTCAAATAATTACAGGTTTATATGATAAAGAGGGATTAACCTTTTATAGAAAAAGCCTTGTTGACAAAGTAAATATTGAAACTTATACGGTTTCAATTATTTGCGGACTATCAAATGTTGAATTTGTAAAAAAAGAAGAATGCGAATTGTTCTTTGAAATAATTAATCAGGCAGATAAAGATAATAACCATGTGTTACTGAATCTTCCAAAATTACTTTTTGCAATATTAAGGTCAAAAGAAGAAAGTGTTGATAAAAAGCATATTGCAAAAGCTTTTTCACTTTTAGAAGATTTTTTGGAAATCGATAATACTAATCTGATATTTTTTATCTTAAGTGAAAATAAATTTCTGGATAATCATCTGGCATTAAGACAAGAATTGATTATCAGTTTAATTAAGAAACCCCATTTTAAACAAGAGTATTTAAATTCAATTAATCATTTTCTCTGGAAATCAAAAGACGTTCAATATTTTGAGAAACTATTATACACTATTGGTGAATTCTTACCTTTTAAAGCAATTTCTAAAAATCTATTTTCTACAATAAATGAGCTACGGTCGAATTGTAAACAAGAGTTTGATGAGGCAATTGTTAATTTATTAATTCAAGATAGAGCTAGTTTACGATTCTTAGCTACAGATATTTTTGGTAATTTTTCATCAGAGAATTATAGGTTTGACTATGATATTCTTGAACTTGATTCTTTAAGTCAATACAAATTATGGGTTTCGATTTTTCAAAACTATAGAGAACCCAAGAATATTTTGCCATGCCTTCTACCATTATTAAAATCCAAATCCTCATTGGTTAAAGAGGCTTTCATTTGTAAGTTAGAGGAATACACTGAAAGTTATGGAGGTTCTGTTACTGAAATTCTTAAACAAAATCTAGATTTTGAAGATGCGGAATTAAAAGCGGTTTTTGAGAGAATAGAAAAATATAAAGTTGAATTTTATAATAAGAATGTTCTTGTAAAAAACGGAATAAAAGAATTAAATCCTGCTTTTACCCAAAATGGAATTTTTGTAGAGTATAAAAAAAATTACAATAGACGTTTTAGTCGTCAAATGCAAAAGAGTAGAGATGAGAATAGCCTATTGAACTTGTTTTCAAAAGTTACACTTTTAAAAGGAGGTGGTTGGAAAATAGAAGGACGAGATGAAATATCAAAATTGGGTAAAATAAGTACAAGTTTCTCTTTGCCAAGAGTATATTTTACTCGACCTGAAAATTTCGATTTTGAAACTGGTGTAGAAATGGTTACTAATTGGGACGATACAAATTTTGCTGAGATAAAAAGATTTTTAGATAATGAATAGCAATAATATTATAGTACAGGAATATTTGGGTAGTCTTAAAGAGGATAAAGAATTAGATTACTTGTTCCCTATTCTTCTAAATGTTATGGGATTCAGAATTGTTCAGACAGCTCTTGAATCAAAAGGACAATCACAATATGGAAAGGACATTGTTGCTATTGGAAATGATGAAAAGGGAAACAAATATCGTTGGTATTTTGAGTTGAAAGGTTTCAAAGACAAGGATATAACTGATAAAAACTATTCCATTCCAGATGGAATTCGAGAATCTATCATTGAAGCAAAAGATACTGCATTTAATGACAGTTCAATACCTGAATTCAATTTTCTACCAATAAAGATTGTCGTTGTTCATAATGGGGTTTTAAAAACTAATATTCGACCAACATTCGATGGTTTCATATCAAGAGAGTTTAAGTCAGGTGAATTTGAACGTTGGGATATTTATTGTTTAACAGATTTGTTTAGTAAATATTTGTTCAGTGAATATTTATTAGCTGATAGTGAAAGTAATAGATTGTTAAAACGAACATTAGCTTTTTTGGATTCTCCTGATAATGATTATGTCGATTTTAAACAATTAGTTGAAATCCAAATCGATAAGATAAATTCCATAAAGGGTCGTACTTTTAAAAAATTCTTTGCTACAATAAATCTATTATCATCAATAGTCTTTCATTATAGTTTAGAAAACCAAAATCTTATTGCAGCTAAAGAATGTACAGACTACTTAGTATTAAGGGTTTGGTCTTGGATTTTAAAACAAAAATTAGAGCAAAAGGAGCCTGTTTTAAGGGAATACAGAAAGTTACTTAAAACGCAATATGACATATTGAATTTATATTTTAAAAAAACTTTTAAAGTTGCTTCGCTAGAAAATGGTTTATATGCAGAAAATGGAGCTTTCTTTGAAGCAATTGGATATCCATTACGGTGTTTTGATTATGTAAATGACTTAATCTACTATTGTGAACTAAGAAGTTATTATCCCGACTTTGAAAAAGCAACTACTCATAAGAAACGCCTACGTGATATTCAGAAAGACAATATCATCAAATTAATAGAAAACAATAGTGGAGCATATCGTCCAATTATTGATAATCATTCAATAGCGATTTTAAATACATTTCGTTTTTTTTTGGAGCAATCGGATTTGAGACAAAAGGATGTTGAGTTTTTAGCTTCTTATATTTTCGGTCTAATAAACGGATTACTAGTCATAAAAATTAAGAGAAACCGTCTACCAGATGGTTACAATAGAGTTAACTTAGTTTCAGAATTTGTAGCAACAGGTGAAAAACCTGAAGAATATACAGATGAATCTTCAATGTTAATAGCTATGCTTTATGAATTACTTGTTTTGTTTAACGCAGAGGATACATATTTAAATTTAAAGAAGCATCTTGATGATGAAGTGAACCTTCAAATTGCACATCCAAACATAAAAGAATATGATATTGAACAATCATTGTTTGAGAATCATATGGATTCTGAATATTATGTTGATAGCTTTCATAAAGTACCAGACAGTTTTGAAGAATTTAAGAAATTAGTAAAAGAGAAACCATTTGATGAAATAGAATACAGAACTGATAAAGCTGGATTTCCATATTTAAGGACATTAGCTCATAAATATTTTAAAAACGAGATATTCCCAGATGAATGGAGAAAGAAAATACCCAAGGAATAGTCAAGCACATTGTCTGGTCACACAAGCTGACTCACGTCCAAAACCAGCCAAAGAGCTTGCCTTGCCCTCGCACAAACGGACAGAAATAAAGCACGAAACGCTAACAGCAGTAGCCGTTGCACAAC
>JAFGPR010000155.1 GCA_016936095.1 Ignavibacteriales bacterium
AAAAGCGAAGGAAAACCCGAAAATTGAACTTCTAAAAATTCAAAATTGTAAGAATGTATTTATTCAATCAGTAGAAGCGATTTTGCATGAGGCAAACATAACATTTACGGATCGAGACATTACTATTCAACCGGAAGATAAAATTACAAACGAAAACAATACTGAGAAAGAAAACAAAAATGCAATTATTGAATATGGTGGTTTATATATAGATTGTATTCCGTGGGCAGATATTTATATAGAAAATAAAAAAATTGAAACAACTCCATTGAGTAAAAAAATTGAATTGCAGATAGGTCCTTATGAATTAAAGTTAATAAACCCGGATTTTCCCGAATATTCAAAATATATTATTATTAAAAAAAATGAAACTTTAAATATTTCTGTGAATTTAGAAAATTTGATATCTTATATAATAATTAAAATATATCCTTGGGGTAAAGTTTACATTGATGGAAATTATATCGGAGATACCCCTTTTAGCGATAAGATAAAATTATTAACAGGAAAACATCGCATAGTTATTCAAAATCCCGAATATGAAGATTATATTCATGAAGTAACTTTAAAAGAAAATGAAACATTTGTACTTGAACATAGATTTGAATAATGAGAAAAAGTAAATATTTAATATTATTTTTTTATTGCTTCCTTTTATTACCCAATATCTATTGTCAATTAAAAGAAAACATTGAAAAACTACATAATCAATACGAGAAATTTGAATACCAGGATGCGATAAGAACAGCTGAGAAATTGATAGTTGTTAAAGATAGTCTGTCTGTTAATGAAATTATGGATGTATTAGTTATTAAATCAATTTCTCATTATTCATTAAATGAAATGAAATCTGCAAAAAGATGTTTTATTGAAATTTTAGAAATTCAAGAAACTTATCAGTTAGATAAATCAATAGTATCTCCGAAAATTATTACATTTTTTGAAGACACGAGAGATGATTATTTACAGATTTCAAGTGAGTTTAAAACGGAAGAAAATATTTCAGACTCACTTTTCCTTGAACAAATAAAAATTACTGAAATGGAAAGCGATCTGTTTAAGACTGCTTGTATTAAATCAATATTTTTCCCGGGATGGGGACATTTTGAAATTGGCAATAATACAAAAGGTTGGATATTAAGTTCTCTCAACGCAGTAAATCTTGGAACCCTAATTTATTTCGTCTTCGATTGTGATAAAAAGGAAAAAGACTATATGAGCGAAACAAATTTTGAGTTGATTGAACAAAAATATACTGCTTATAATAAATCATATAAAACTAGAAATATTTTATTCTTTTCATATCTCACAATTTGGCTTTATTCTCAAATCGATATATGGTTCTTTTCACATGATAATATAGATACTTACTTTTCAATTGAAAAGATTACATATCAATCACAAGAAATTTCACTGCAATTTAATTATAGATTTAATTTATGAATCTATTCTGCTGTATCACCTCAACGCGAAAAATATTCGCACAACGAAAAGTTTTCATAGCAAAATTAAAATTCTAAAAAATTACCAAGGAAAATAATTATAAAAATTAATTCAGTCGAATTCATATCTTTTTATTTTATAAGAAGTTAACCACACACTTAAAATTCTACATAAGATACAACAAATTCAAAAAATATTGGCTCAATACTTGTAAACAAGGATACCATTATTGATAAATAAGAAAGTAAAAAATGAGGAAATTAAGAATTACCTGTATCCTATTGCTAATTGGATTTTTGTATTCATTTGCTCAGGTACCTGACATTTGGCATATTTATAAGAACCTAAAATTTCCTGTAGCAGGTGGGCAAATTGTTGTTCATGATTTATCAATATATATTTTTGGTGGTTATTCTGATTCCACCCAAAGTAATGTCGACTGGATACAAAAATATGATTCAGATACAAAAGATTGGAGTATTGTGGCGCATATGAAAAATGTTCGTTATGGTCTTGTCGCTGATATTTTTAACGATGAAGTTTTTTATTATGGTGATGTAGAGTATCCTGATTTTGGTTTGTTTGGACTTGAGAAATGGAATTTTGATCCTGCTTTTCCTTCATCAATGCACAATTATAGTCCCCAGCTCGATAGAGTTTTTTCTACTGGAAATATTTATGATGGGAAATTTTATTTAATTGGTGGGGATAGCTACTTTATTGATGATTCTTTAGTAGAATACATCGTTGAATATGATATTGCTACTGCATCTGTAACTTTCAATGATGATTTTTCTTTTTCAACTAAGCCATCAAGACAGATGTCTGCTATGATTGAAGATGATATATTTATCTTTGGTGGAATTGTAAATGGAGTTTCACAAAACATTTATAAGTTTAATACCCAAGATCATTCATTTGAAATGCTTAATATTCAACTATTTGAACCAAGAGCTTCGGGTGGAGCTGTTTCAATAAGCGACTCACAAATTATAATTATTGGTGGATTTGATGAGTTAGGAAAGAAAATCGCTACAACAGAAATTTTTACCATTTCTGATGCGGGATGTGAAATAACTCATGGACCAAGTATTAACATTTCCCGCTCTGAACTAATGGCATTTATAATTGATAATAAACTTTACATTGCTGGTGGCAAAGATGAAGAAAATCATATTGTATCTGAAATGGAAATGATTGATCTTGCTAATCCTACAAATATTGAAAAAGATAATAATGAAATTGTTGATTTGTTTCAACTTTATCAAAACTTTCCAAATCCATTCAATCCAAGTACAATGATAAAATTTTCATTACCGGAAGCAAGTATGGTTAGATTATCAGTTTACAATATACTTGGTGAGCAAGTAGCATTGTTGAAAAATGAGCAGATGGATGCAGGTGTTCATACAGTTGATTTTAATGCAACTCACCTTTCAAGTGGTATTTATTTCTATCATATAGAAGCGGGTAAATATACTGAAACGAAGAAGATGATTTATTTAAAATAATGTTTTTTAATATAAAAGGAGCGGTAAAGTGAAAAAATTTTTTATTTTGTTATTCTTTTTATCTTTAGGTCACATCAGTGCTCAATCTTATCAACAGATGGATATAAATATGATATCTACTTGGATTCATAATGATGGTACTTGTGACTTAGCACCAGACTACAATGCAGGTTTTGAATATCCAAGGGGGAGCGGAAAAACACTTGTATTTATTAGTGGATTTGTCTGGGGTGGAATTCAAAATGGTGTTATAAAAGTTGGAGGTTCGACTTGGCGGAGTGGTTTAAAACCTGGTAGAATATTACCAAATAGGCAGGCTGATGACCCTGACAATCAAAATCTGTTTAAAGTTAATCGGGATGATAATTCCAATTGGGATACTTGGCCAGCGGAATGGGGTGCACCTTATGAAGATATTAATAAAGATGGATTATACAATCCTAATGTTGACATACCGGGTTTCCCTAATGCCGATCAAACGATTTGGTTAGTACTAAATGATTTAGATTCAGTACAATGTAAATCTCTATATGGTTCCTTGCCTCTGGGATTAGAAATGCAGTTGACTGTTTGGGCATATAAAGATAACCCAGATTTTGAAAATATGATATTTAAAAAATATAAATTAGTTAATCGAAGTAATGATACAATACATAATATGTTTGTTTCTATTTGGAACGATCTTGATGTAGGTGATGCTGGAAATGATTATTGCGGTTGTGATACAATACTTAATTTATGTTTTGGTTATAATAGTGAATATCCCGATGGAGTTTATGGAGATAGTCTTGCCGCAATAGGTTATGATTTTTTTCAAGGTCCAATAGTGGATGGAGATGAAGAAGATATAGGTATATTTAACGGAGTGAAGATACTAGGTAAGAAAAATTTACCTGCCAACGCTCATTATCATTTCATGTGTGGAGATCTCGTTTACAGAGAGCCTAATCTTACTTCATATACAGAAGGAACTTTGCAATTTTATAATTTGCTTAATGGTAGGATAGGACCGACAGGTGGACCATTTATTGATCCAACTAATGGCGATACTGTAAAGTTTTGTTTAGCTGGTGATCCAATAAGTGGAATAGGTTGGATAGATGCGTTAGGTACCTCATGTGGGGATAGAAAAAATGGATTTTCTTCAGGTCCGTTTGATATGCAACCAATGGAAGAACAGGAAGTTGTAATCGCACAAATTGCATCTGGAGCAACAGAAGTTCTTACTAATTTAGAAGCATTAGCTTTACTAAAACAGTACTCGCAAGTTGCTCAGAATTTATATGATAATTCCTTTAATATAAAGGAAATGAAAGAAGTGAACGGTCAAATTTTATTTGCAGATTCTGGTGACCCAGTTTGTGGAGTAAAGCTGACCTTTGTCGGTTATATGTCTTCAGATTCTACAATTTTAAATCCTTCAGAACATATTTATGAAGTATTTACTGATGCAAATGGCAATTTTTCAAAGTTGGTTGAGAATAATATTATGTACTTTATGTTTTTAGAATATTTATACCCAAGTGAACTATTCTATACCGAATTTTATAATGATGCTTATTCAGTATCAGATGCAAATATGATAGTAGTAACAGATGAAATAACGATGCCAATACTAATGACAATACCAGTAGTAGGTTCAAATTACACAATTAATTTCACCGGTGCAGTAAAAGCAAATAATGGCACCGCTATATCAAATGCAAAGGTAAAAATTCAGTTTATTAAACAAGATGCACTTCTGAATGAAACGATTACATTGGAAACTCTGACAGATGGTAATGGTAATTTTTCTCTTGATGTGGATCAAAATGATTTACCAATAATACCTGTTAGAGAAGTAGTAGTCTATGCTGAGAAAGAAGGATATGTTAAGCAATTCTACGGAGGTGTTGATGCAATTACAGAAGCAAAATCGTTTTATCTGGGTGCAGGTTCTAAATCATATTTAACCAGTTTTACTCTAAGAGAAACTTATAATGGGTTGGGTAATTCAATAACAGGAGATGTGAAAGATCAATCGACTAACAATCCGATCAAAAATGCTTTCATCGTTGCTCAAAATGTTGGTAGTAAGGAATTATATTATGGATATTCAAATAATTTGGGACAATATTCATTAAGTGGTTTACCTAATGGAGATTATAAGATATTATTTACTGCAGATGGATATATTTATGAGTTTTATAATAATAAACGCCTTAACGAAAACGCCGACTCGATTTCAGTCACTGGTAATGTTCAAAACGTAAATGCTGAATTACAAGAATTTCAAAATGTTAATGTAACAAGTTTAGTGACAGGTTTAACTATTGATAAACAAGTACCTGAATCAAGTGTATTTATTTTAGTCAACGATAATATTGGCAATCCGATTTATTGCACATATTCTAACTGGGGTGGTAATTTCAAGATAAATAATCTTGACAAAGATAGCTATCAGGTAATTACTTTCACATTTGATGATAAGCATTCAAATAGTAATTTATTTTTTGATCCAAATCAAAAAACAACATTATTAAAGAATATTGATGTACAGTATGGTGTAAACGAAGGAGAAAATAAGCCAAAAAATTCACCGACTGAATTTTATCTTTCTCAGAACTATCCGAATCCATTTAACCCAACAACAACGATTTTATTTAGTTTACCGGAAGTAAATATGGTAAAATTATCAGTTTATAACATACTTGGTGAACAGATAGCAATATTGAAAAACGAACAGATGAATACAGGAGTTCACTCTGTTGAATTTAATGCAAATAATCTGGCAAGTGGGATATATTTCTACAGGATTGAAGTGGGAAAATATATTGAAACGAAGAAGATGATTTTATTAAAGTAATTATTGATAATTTACAACAAAAGAGGTATTAAATAAATTTTTAGAAATATCTTTTATTTTTATATATATTATTAAATAAAAAGGAGTAAAAAATGAAAATTAAAGTTATTATTACAGTTTTATTTTTCTGCTATGTAAATTTCCTTTCACAATGGGAAAAACAGATTAATTTTAGTGGTGCAGGTTATGCAATTGATGCAAAAGATGGTAATTTTGCTGTTTTTGCTTCGGGCACAAATGTCTATTACACTAATAATGGTGGTACTTCTTGGATACAAAAAAGCTTTACACATGCAATTGACCTCTCGGTTATTGATGAAAATAATATCTGGATCGTTACAGGTTTAGGTAAAATTTACAAATCTGATACTAGTTTTACCAGCCCAACTGAACAATTAAACGACCCAACAAAAGTGAATTTTATTAATTATATTGAAATGTTTGATTCAAATAACGGAATAGCAATGGGCGATGCGTATTCACCTTTTAAGGAAGTAGTTTTTAAAACAACAGATGGAGGCACGAATTGGAATGTTGTAAGCGGAGCTGACTTGGATAGTATGGTATCAGGCGATTTTTGGCGACGCATTGATTTTGTTGATATGAATGTAGGTTACTTTTTTGAATCAGGAGTAAATCCACAAAAATTACTTAAAACTACTGATGGTGGAGCATCTTGGAGTGAAACAAGCTTTAATAAAAATGCACATATAATTAAATTTTATAATGAAGATATTGGTTTAGCATACGAAACTGGAAAAATTTATAGAACAACAAATGGTGGAACTAGTTGGGATGAGTTTGGTATATCATCGACTTGCTGGGGTAATGACATTGAGTTTTTACCGGGAGATTCAATGAAAGTATGGCTTGTAACTTCTGAGCAAGTATTTTATTCTTCAAATTTGGGCAGTGCTTGGATGAATGTATCAATCAATCGCGAGGGTAAAGATTTAAGAGATATTATTTTTGTAGATGAAAACAATGGATGGATACTCGGGGACGGTATCATATTACATACAAACACAGGTGGATTGAGTAATATTCAGGGACAGCCGAATCAGATTCCAGATAATTATTCACTTGAACAAAATTATCCCAATCCATTTAACCCAAGTACTAATATTAAATTTTCATTACCAGAAGCAAGTATTGTAAAATTATCCATTTATAATATACTTGGTGAACAGGTATCGCTATTAAAAAATGAACAGATGAATGCTGGTGTTCATACAGTTGATTTTAATGCGGGTAATTTAACCAGTGGAGTATATTTTTATAGAATAGAAGCAGAAGATTTTACAGAAGTTAAAAAGATGATTTTACTGAAATAGATTTGATTGCAATCAAAATAAAAAACCTTGAAGTATTCTTCAAGGTTTTTTTATT
>JAFGPR010000156.1 GCA_016936095.1 Ignavibacteriales bacterium
AAGACGGAGAAACAAATCGCTGATTTTATGAAAGCCGAAGTTAATAAGCGAAAACTAGGATATGCCTGGGATGAAAATGTCTGCCCTGCTGTTTTTACTGGTCCTGACACTGCTCAGGCACATTACAAACCACTTGCACGAAAAGTCCAAAGAGGCGATGTAATGAATATGGATTTCGGAGTAAAAGTTAATGGCTATTGCTCTGATTTGCAGAGGACGTTTTACATTCTTGAAAAAAATGAAGAAAATGCTCCTCCTGAAGTGCTTAAAGGTTTTTATACGATTATTGAAGCAATTCAAGGAGCTAAAAATGCTATTAAACCAGGTATGCTTGGCCATCAAATTGATCAAATAGCTCGTGATATAATACTTAAAAATGGTTATGATGAATTTCCACATGGTTTAGGTCATCAGGTTGGAATTTATTCTCATGATGGTACTGCTCTGCTCGGACCAAAATGGGAAAAATATGCAGAGAAGCCATTCAAACCAATTGAAGAAGGAATGGTATTCACGATTGAACCCAGATTAAGCGTTCCTAAGAGGGGCACAGTAACAATCGAAGAAATGATCATTGTAACCAAAAATGGTGCTGAGTGGTTATCTACTCCGCAAAAAAATATTATTCTTATCTAAAAACTCAAGAGGAAAAAATGAAAACTGAAAAATCAAATTTAAAATTATCAATCAAAATTACGCTCGTTTTTTTATTGTTTACCTATTTATTTATTCAGAATATTTATGCACAAGATTTACTAGAAAAATTAAAAAATCTTCCAGGTGTTGAAGTAAAAGTTTTAAGTCCAATGGCTCATTTCCAGCAAGTGTATGAAATTATGGTCGAACAACCAATTGACCATAATGATATTACATTGGGTACTTTTAAGCAACAAATTTATCTTTACCATTACAACGAAGGTGCACCAATGATTTTCAATACTGAAGGATATAATATTTATAATTATGTAACTGAACTTGCCAGTTTATTGCAAGCAAATCAAATAAGTGTTGAGCATAGGTACTTTGGTAAATCAGTACCTGAACCATTCGATTGGAAATATTTGAATATAAAAAAATCAGCAGGTGATCATCATCATATTGTTGAGTTATTTAAACAAATATATGAAGGGAAATGGGTTGGAACAGGAATAAGCAAAGGTGGTCAGACATCACTTTTTCACAGAAGATTTTATCCTAATGATGTTGATGTTTCTGTTCCTTATGTAGCACCATTAAACTTAGAAATGGAAGATGCTCGTGTGTATAAGCATTTGAAAACTGTCAGCAGTAGTGAATGCCGAGATAAAATATTGAAAATACAAAGAGTACTACTTGAGAAAAAAGATGATTTTTTCCCGATGTTTGTTGAATATTCAAGAAATAAAGGATTTACATACGAGATGGGAGACGACATGGCTTATGATTATGCAGTATTCGAATATTCCTTTGCATTCTGGCAGTGGCAAACATTGACTTGCGAATATATCCCCTCACCTGATGCAGAATTGGATGTGATATTCAATCATTGGGTAACTGCATCATCTCCTGATTATTTTTCCGATGCATCAATGGATGCTTTCAGACCATTTTTCTATCAAGCATATACAGAAGTTGGATACTACGGTTATGAAACCGAACCGTTTAAGGATATTTTAGGAGTTGATACGATTGCAACAAATAAGATTTTTGCACCTCAAGACACTGAATTGGATTTTGATATTTCTGTTATGCAGGATATTAATAATTGGTTTCAGGATAATGGTAATTATTTTATTTTTATTTATGGAGAATATGATACGTGGACATCAACTTCTGTAAATATTCCTGAAAATCTAAATTCACTTAAAATGGTCAATCCGGAGGGAAGTCATGGAACAAGAATACTAAGTTTTCCGGAAGAAGATCAAGAAAAAATATTCTCAAAACTTGAGGAATGGTTGGATATTGAAATTGAAAGACCTAATTAATTTTTTCTCTGTGAATCTTGTATTTTTTCTCTGTGCCATTCGTGGTTAAATTAAAAAACAGAGAACACGGAGGAAACACAAAGAACACAGAGTCTTAATTGGAAAAATAAACTTTTTCTAAAAACATTCGTAATAATAGTAAAAAAAATAATTTTTGAGGAACTATGTTAAAAAAGCTTTTATTCGCAATCATTTTAATCTTAGATTTCCCTTACTTATTTGCCCAAGATGCACTTGATAATTGTTCTCAGCTTGTAAAGCAAAATATGGAAACTCTTGCTTCAGATGAATATCTTGGTAGAGAAGCAACCACAGAAGGTGGAGAGATGGCTGCTACTTATATCACGCAAAAATTGCAGGAATACAATATTAAACCATTTGGTGAAGATAATTCCTATTATCAATACTTTGATGTTAATGTTTCCGGTTTGGAAAAAACTTCAAGTATGATTTTACTTAATGGTAATGATTCATTGCAGACAAAATTAGAATTTGGAAAAGATTTTATTTTACTTTTAATTGGTGCAAATTCGGCTGATATTCAATTGGGAGAGACAGAAATTGTATATGTTGGTTATGGTATAACCGCACCTGAATATAATTATGATGATTATGAAGGATTAGATGTCAAAGGTAAAGCAGTCTTAATGACATTGGGCGAACCTTACAGTGAAAACGATAATTTTTTTAATGGTAAACAAACTTCACAATATGAGAATCCGTTTTCAAAAATATCAAATGCAAACTCAAAAGGTGCTGCTGCTATGGTATTATTTTGTAGTCCTGAAGTACTTATGATGTGGGATATGTTAATTTCACAAGCAGCAAACAAGCAGGTTAATCTTGCTGGTGATATTTCAAAAAATCAAAGTTTTGATTTTCCTCCTATAATTATTCTTAATCAAGAAAGCACAAAGAATTTATTAGAAGGAGAAAATTTAAATTATGAAAAAATTTCTGAAATTAAGAATAAAGGTGAGATTCCAAGTTCATTTACCTTAAATAAGAAAATGGAACTTGATGTTCAGAGTTTTACAGATAATGATAAATGTAAAAACATACTTGGAATCATTGAGGGAAATGATCCAGTATTAAAAAATGAGTATATCGTAATTGGTGGTCATTATGATCATGTTGGTGTTACAAATGGACAGGTATATAATGGGGCTGATGATAATGCATCGGGAACGGTTGCAGTTATGGAAATTGGTCGTATGCTGCAAGAATCAAAAAGCAATAAACGCTCAATTATAGTTGCATTATGGGATGGAGAAGAAAAAGGGCTACTCGGTTCAACATATTTCGTTAATAGTGTTGATTATCTAAACAAGATTACTGCAAGTGTTAATCATGATATGGTTGGACGCGGTAGTTCAGACACGCTTTATGTATTAGGAAGCGACAGAGCAAGTACCGAATTTCATGAGCTTGTAAATTCAGTGAATGATAATACGGTAAAATTTTATCTTAATTACTTTTTAAACAATCCAAATAATAATTTTTACAATGCGAGTGATCATGCACCATTTGCCCAGAAAAAAATACCTGTTGTTTTCTTTAACGATTATATGTTAAGTGATTTACATAAACCGAGCGATGATTTTGATAAAATAAATTATGAAAAAATTTGTAAAACTGTTCAACTTACATATCAACTTGCTCTTGAAATTGCTAATAGAGAAAGTAAGTTTGTAATAGATAAATAACTATTAGAAAGCTTTGAAAAACTAGATTTGTGTCATACTGAAGTAATCTCATCTATATTGAAAATTGAGATATATCTTCTGACAAGTCGGAATTCATATGATATATACCTGGTTTTTCAAATGCTACATATAATAGAATTCAATTAAACGAGGGGTTGCAACCCCTCGTTTTCGATATGATATCTTTATAATCTGTTCTGTTTTTTTTGTTTTTCACGACCTTCATAAAATTGCTCCGCTAACGCAAAACTCGTCATTCTGAATTCCGATTTATTGGAATGAAGAATCTCATCCTTTAGTTATTGTAAAATAGAGTAATTACTTGTTTAGATTCTTCGCTTCGCTCAGAATGACCTTCTATTGATAATTTTTCAGATGTTTCTAATAATTATTAGAAGACTTTGAAAAACCTCTTTTTGTTATATTGAGCAATTCACTTGGTTCAAGGGTAAACTTCGCGAAAGATCTCATTTCTCGAGATACTTCTTTCGACAAGTCGGATTAAATATGACACATTGAGGTCTTTTAGAGACTTCTACTGGAAATTAAAATATTTAGTTATAATAAGAATTTTATATAACATAAGATTGAATGAATTACATCTTACAAGTGAATGAAAACTCAGGAAAAACTAATTTCTTGTAAATATTTCCAATAGTCCAAATTTTCAACCTATTAATTTATAACTATAAATAAGTTAACAGGTTATTTTATTTTACTCAAAAAAAGAGGTATTCAATAGCTCCCTATCGATAATCAATTCTGTTTTCAAATCAGATGCATTTTCCGTATATTTGTATTTTAAAAAATATGAAAACTACATAGGAATTTTATGGAAACAAAAAATATTATCTTCTTAATCATATTCATAGCTGCTTTTGTTATTCTATTTTTTAGTCTTCGTAAATTTTTGAAACACTTATCGATAGGACAGAAAGAAAATCGTTCTAACAGAATAGTCGAACGAATTATAAATGTCCTTAAGATCGCATTTCTGCAATCGAAATTATTGCGATATCGAATTGCCGGAATTATTCACTTTTTTATCTTCTGGGGATTTATTGTCTTTCTGCTCGCTGTTCTAGAAGCAATAATACAAGGATTTTATACTCAGTTTTCCTTTCAATTTTTAGGTCGCCTATACAAAATTATTACTTTAATACAAGACATTTTTATATTACTAGTGTTCTTTGCGGTTCTTACTGCATTATTTAGAAGATTCGTACTGCGTGTAAAGAGACTGGAAGTTGATATAAAAGGAAAAATAGATGCTACCGTAATTTTATTATTAATTCTACTTGTTGTAATAACTATGCTCGGTATGAATGTATCAATCTTAAAGACAAATAATTTTGCTTTTTCTCCTAACGAATTTAAACCAATCTCGATGTTTGTAGCCGAAACATTTTTCAAAAATTCAAATGCTGATTTATCGGGTATGACAGAAATATTCTGGTGGGCTCATATAATCGTAATATTTTTCTTTATGAACTATCTCCCCTACTCTAAGCATTTTCACGTTTACACTTCTATTCCAAATGTATTTTTGGGAAAAGTCGGTGAGCATAAATACGCATTGAAAAAATTAAATCTTGAGGATGAGAATGCTGAACAATTCGGTGTCCTTGATGTTGAACATCTGACATGGAAACAAATTCTTGATGGTTATTCATGTACTGAATGTGGTCGCTGTACCGAGAATTGCCCTGCTAATATAACAGGTAAAAAGTTATCACCAAAGGAGATTATGCGAAATATACGAAAACGCCATCACGAAAAAGCACCATTGATTCTAAAAAAAGACGAAACAAACAAAGAGATTCTTGAAAAAACATTACTTCATAATTATATAACAGACGAAGAAATTTGGGCTTGCACAACTTGTAATTCATGCGTAATAGAATGTCCAGTAATGAACGAGCATGTTGATGCCATAGTTGATATGCGCCGTAATCTTGTGTTGATGGAATCTAATTTCCCAAATGAATTGAATCCAATTTTCAAAAATCTCGAAACGAATTTTTCACCTTGGGCTTTCAATCCACAAGACAGAGCAAATTGGGCTGAAGGTATGGAAATAAAAACAATGGCTGAAGATTCCAATTGCGACTTACTTTTCTGGGTTGGTTGTGCTGGTTCATACGATGCTCGTTATCAGAAAGTTACAAAAGCTTTTGCAACTATTTTGAAAAATGCAGGAGTTGATTTTAGAATTCTAGGTATAGAGGAAAAATGTAATGGTGATACAGCTCGACGACTGGGCAATGAATATCTTGCACAAATGTTAATACAAGAAAATGTTGAGACATTAAATAATTACAGAGTTAAAAAAATCGTCACTACTTGCCCACATTGTTTCAATACTTTAAAGCACGACTATCCGACTTTCGGTGGCAATTTTGAAGTTATACACCATACAGAATTAATTCAACAATTAATAAAGGAAAATAAAATAAAAATTAAAGACGAAAAACTTAAAGAAAAAATAACCTATCACGATTCTTGTTACCTTGGAAGATATAACGGAATTTACGATCAACCTCGCGAGATACTTAATTCTGTGATCGAAAATAAATTACTTGAAATGGACAGAAAGAGAGATAAAGCATTTTGCTGTGGTGCCGGTGGTGGAAGGATGTTCCTGGAAGAAAATGAAGGGACACGAATAAACAACAACAGGACAAAGGAAGCAATTGATACTGGTTGCTCAACAATTGCTGCTGCTTGCCCATTCTGCATAACAATGTTTGAAGATGGTTTAAAAGAATACAATAAAGAAGAAGAAATAAAAGTTAAAGATATCGCAGAAATAGTAAGTGAGTTAGTAGGGATAAGGGATTAGGGATAAGGAATTAGGGATAAGGGAGTAGAAATAAGGGTATAAGGGATAAGTTATTTGTGATAAAGTTGTCAGGATTAGTTAATAAAGATGAATAAATAGAACCGTAAAGAAGAAATCTTAAATATTATAATACATCTTTTAAGAATGAGGATAAATGAGGGATTTGGAGAATATGCGTATTTATAAACTTGCGGTTGAAATTGGTGAATTAGTTTGGCAATTAGTTGTGGAATTGGATAAATTTTCTAAATGGACTATTGGAAAACAGATTACGGAGTCTGCGGATGGAATAGGTGCAACGATGATTGAAGGGTATTATAGATTCTCTAAAAATGATCAGGCAAGATTTTTTCAATACGCATTATCTTCTGCAAAAGAAACATCACTTTGGTTATGGAAAATGAAAAACAGAAATCTAATAAATGATAATAATTTTAACGAAATTATAAATAAAATTAATGACTTAATACCTCAAACAATTTCATACATTAAATCATTAAAAAAAGAATAACTAATCCCTTATCCCTTATCACTAAACAGGACTATACTATGAAACTATTAAAATTTATTTTGCCAATTGTCGCTCTATTTCTTTTATACGTTATTATCACACCACAGTCAAGAGTTGGTGAAAAAAATAAAGACAGCGGAAAAGATTCAGTTATCACTGTTTCATTCTGTATGGTGGGCGATTTAATGTGTCATTCAGTTCAATTTGAATATGCACAGGTTACTAAAGATAGTTTTGATTTCAAACCTGTTTATAGATACGTAAAGCCCTTTATCGAATCAGTTGATTTTGCTATGGGTAATTTGGAAACTGTATTAGGTGGTGGCAAGAAATTTTCAGGATTCCCCTTCTTCAATTCTCCCGATGAATATCTTGAAGCATTAAAGTATTCAGGATTTGATTTGCTAATGACCTCCAATAATCATTGTCTTGACCAAAAAAAGGAAGGACTACTCAGAACCATTGATAAACTGAATGAAAATCAAATCCATTACGTTGGCACTTTTAGTTCACAAAAAGACAGAGATTCAATTCGTATTTATAATATTAAGGGACTGGAGTTTGCAGTATTATCATACACATTTAGCACAAATGGTATCCCTCTACCAAAAGGAGCTAATTATACTGTGAATATGCTGGAAGAAAAATTATTATTATCAGATATAAAAAGAGCGAAAGAAAAAAATCCCGATATTGTTATTGTTTATTTTCATTGGGGTGATGAATACCAAAGACATCCAAACGCTTATCAGAAAAAGTTTATGAAAATATCAGTTGATAACGGAGCAGACATTATACTTGGTAGCCACCCTCATGTTCTGCAACCTGTTGACTTTTATGCAACAAAAAACGCTAATCTCGATACTGGAATAGTTGCTTATTCGCTTGGTAATTTTGTTTCCAATCAAAGAAAAAGATATACAGACTCCGGAACAATATTAAATTTTAGTATTACAAAAAATATAAATAAAGATTCGGTTTATCTTTCTAATGTTAATTTTATTCCGACTTATGTATTCAAGGGTAATACTTCAAATGGGAGAGAATATATTATTCTACCATCAGAAATTGCATTAAAAGACACATTGCCCGATTTTTTATCCAAAGGTGATAGAAGTTATATTAAGCAATGTTTCAACGATACAAAGGAAATAATTACAGACTATTCAAATAAAATACTACTTAAAAGTATTCAATAAAAAGAAGCCCGATTAAACGGGCTTTTTTATTTATATCTTATCTTTAAAATTAAAATAAGAAAGGTAAATACAAAGGATACAGAATTTGCCACAATTATTGGAATATCCTTAACTAAAAACCCATATATCAACCACAATAAAACACCCGTAGTTAAAATTGAATACATTATCAAAGACAGATCTTTTGTATGCTTAGTTTTAATAACTTTAATTGCCTGTGGAAGAAAAGATATGGTTGTAAATGTAGCAGCAAAAAGTCCAAGTATTGTAATTGAGCTCATAAGATTATTTTAATAATGAAATTTTTATAATTTATTTCCTTCTGAGTCATTCTTAACAAAATAAAGAATTTAAGAATAATTATTTCTTTGTATATAATAAATCCCGCAGGAATGAAATATTTTTTTACCGCAATGACGCCAAGACGCTAAGAATTTTAATTTGATAATTACTCTTAAGTGTTCTTAGAGCACTTCGTGTTGAATTTACCGCGGAAGGGGAGGGATTCGAACCCTCGATACCAATCACTCAGTATAACGGTTTTCGAGACCGCCCCGT
>JAFGPR010000157.1 GCA_016936095.1 Ignavibacteriales bacterium
CATGAGCATCTCAAATCTCCTTTGTTTGTCGGGCATATGTGTTTTAAAATGGGTGATCATTGAATTTGTTTGGTTAATCTTCAATGAGGTATTAAGGTTCCATCCGGATTCGGAAACCATCCTGTCTGAAACGTAGTCACAAGACTACAATTTATTGAAAGCGTAATTGCAAATTACGCTTAGCGGGGGGGGTGACCGAATGCTTACAATTCACCTTAACCTACTCGACTTATTTCAATTTATTCATTGATGTATTCTCAATCAATACTTTCATTTGTGATATTGCCATCTTATTTAATCGTTCCATTCTTTCAGGCGGCTCAATTCCAGTTTTTATTAACTCTGCATTCATGCTTTCCATATTTGACAAAACGACTAACTGCTCCATCGTTGCATAATCTCGTATATTTCCTTTTTTATCTGAATTTTCTTCTCGCCAATTCTTTGCAGTTGTTCCAAACAATGCAACATTCAACAAATCAGCTTCGTCAGCATAAACGAAAGAACTCCTTTCTATATTCTTGGGAATCAAGTTTTCCTTGATTGCATCCGTATGTATATGATAATTTACTTTCGCTAATGTTCTTGTTAAATTCCATTCAAGCTGTTTTGTATCAAACTCTTCTTGTTTTAATCGCTTAAATTCTTTTAGTAGATATATTTTGAATTCTGCACTTATCCAAGATGCAAATTCAAGTGCAATATCTTGATGAGCATATGTTCCTCCATTCTTTCCTCTTTTAGTTACAATCCCCTTTGCGTCTGTTAGTTCAATCCATTTTGTTGGAGAAAGAGTAAATGAATTACTTCCTGCTTCAAATAATAAGGAGTCGAATTCGACCCCTTTAAAATCTGCATTATTCAATTGCTCCCAAATTCCAAGAAATTCGATAGTTGTTCTTGAACGCATCCAGTTTTTAACAACGTCTTTGGGTTCTTCCGGATTCTTATTTCTCGCCATGTCTGTCAGAGAGATAAACAATTCATTATCCTCTTCAATCGTCGATACACTTGAGTCTTTTACTACTATATTATTATTTTTCTTCATTCTATTCTCTTCTATAAAGATATTCATTTCACGAAATTATACGTAGTACTTTCATTTTGTATAATTGGCGATAGCGGTTGGTACATGTTGTCTGGACGGATTTCTGAGAGCGTTCCTGTCCAAAGGCCACGGAACTGCGATGCGAAAATCCGCAGTTGGCGTACCACCGAACCCGCCCTGCAATATGTACTTTGTTGCCTGTAGTTTTTTTACCAATCTTCATTTTTAACGGTATTGTATTTAATTGCCTTTTCAATGAAATTATTAAAAAAGCTTTCAATATTTTCCTTCGCAGGTTCCGCTTTTATTTTGTCTTTGTCAAATATTACAAATCTGTCTCTGAACGAATCGTAACTGTCATTCTTTGTTAGGGTTAATTGCCATAGCGTACTTGATGATTCGGACGTCATTTTGTTAATGCTTGGATTGTCTACTCGAATTTTTCCATTTTTAAAATGGAATGTAATCGTGTAGTTCATGGTAATGTCTAAATATCCTAAAGCTTTTTTTGCTACAACATCATTCGTTGATATACCATTGATTGTAATCATTGAAGAATCTATTTCACTTACAACATCTTTAGGTGATACGAATATGCTATAAACAAACGACTTAATCATGTTGAATAATTCCTTTTGGCTTCCAGATTTGTCAAAAACAATAAATTCTTTATTTGAGTCTTCGGCAGGTCTTAACCCGAATTCAGTCAGTACAAAGTAATTTTGTGCAAATGTTTTTGTCAGAGCAAATAGAAGAACGATTAGTAGAGCAATCTTTTTCATAGTGTTTGATATTTCTGTTAGAAAAATCTGATTACAATATTTATTAACGATTTATAATAAGAACTTAGTCAAGGCATACTAACCCATTTTTTTGTAAAAGTCAAGATGCTAGATTCAGCTCAATAATGTTTTTAATTTTTAATCTCATATTCTATGTTGCAAATTTGTTTTTAAAATTACAGGCAACGGGAGTCTACGCAAAATCTATTTTTTACTCTCTGAAAATTTCATATTTGAATTTCTCTACAACCATCAATAGGAATACCTCAATGGTTTTTGCGCAGTCTGACGCTTAGTATAAGAATAGTAGCCGACTGCGTGGCTCTTACCTGTCAGGATACAAGAAAGTTGAAGCGGGCTAAAGCCCTTGAATTTACTACTGTCTCGGCTATTATTTTAACACATTGTTAGGCAAAGTATTTCTTATCAATAGTTTATCAATTTCTTTCGGTTCAAGGTATTTAGGATTCTTTGTTAAAATTTTTAATATTGACCTTAAATAGTCATTCGCCAGTGATATTGTATTAATAGGTTTTGAAATATTGGGAAGCTTACAGGAGAGTTTTTGTTTTAAAATCCGGCAGATTATAACCCAATATGGTAGTACAAATAGCCTTCCGGTCATTATAAAACGCATGGGAATAAACCAAAAAGAGCAGACCGAAGTCTGCTTTTTGCCTTATTTTCAATGATTAAAGAATCAGTTTAAAATAGGATTTAACGTTTTTACCGCAGAGGGAGTTTTAATGATCCGCTCCAATTAATAAAGCAAACCATGATAAAACACTAAGACTGTTTAAAAATAGAATAAAAAGTTTTCTAACACAGAGAAATCATTGAGTGGCTTATTTCAAATGAAACGAGTCCCGAAACTTCGGGACGAGTTCCATCAGACCAATAAGTTAGATAAATTATATACTGATGAATAAAA
>JAFGPR010000158.1 GCA_016936095.1 Ignavibacteriales bacterium
CGAAGGCCGGAGTCGAACCGGCACATGGTTTGAGCCATACTGGATTTTGAGTCCAGCGCGTCTACCAATTCCGCCACTTCGGCAAACTCAAAAAAAGCAATGCAAATTTAGTTAACGATAGTTAAATAAAAAAAATAGATTATTGATAAAGTTCTTGATAATAACCTTGCATTATAGTATTCATTTCTTCGATTAATGGTAATACTTCCTCGTCACTCTCAAAAGAAGTCATTATACTATCAGCTTCATCACGAGTTTCGAATCCGACCTCTTGTGCTAATTCTGTGACTTTGTTATCGAATAAATTTGCTTTCTCAAATGATGAAAACATATCTTTTCCTTCATCACTTTTCAAAAACTCTACTACTTTACTTGCTAGTTCGACTGCTTTTTCTTTATCAGATTTTGCACCACAACCACCCAAAACAAATAAAAGGACTAAAATAGGTATGAATAATTTCTTTAACATTATTACTCCAAATTATTATTAAAATTTTTTGTTTACTATTTCAAAGATAATTAAATTTTTTATTTTCTTCTATAAGAATTAGTTTAAAATTGAAAAAATAAAAATTCTATAAGAAGCTATTTATGAATCTTATTCTATTTACAAGATACTTGAATTTTTATAAATATAATGTTACATTATAACAGAATATTTTAATTATTTGCAAAACTTAAGTTTTACAAAGGATTTATATGACAAAAGTTGAACTAATTCGTCATTTGGCTTTACAATTGGAAAGACCTCAGACAGAAATAAGGAAATTATACGATAGTACAGTAGATGTATTCCGTGATAAACTATATAATGGAGTAGTAATTTCAATCCCAAAATTTGGAGTTTTTTCTACCGCTTTAAAAGCTCAACATATTTCATATAATCCCGGATTGAAGAAAAAGATTTTAATACCAACAAAGAATCAACTTACTTTTAAACCAAGTTCTTTGTTGAAGGAAAAATTAAAATTTAGGAGAATTGAAGATGTCAAATAAAATAAAATTCTCTGAGTTAGGTGAAGCAATTGTAGTCCAATCTGGATTATCAAAAAATCTTGCAAATAATTTTTTAAGAAAATTATTTGATTATATTGAGGATAGTTTATATAACGATGGTTCTGTTAGAGTGCCAGGTATAGGAATTTTTAGGTTAAAATGGAAAGAGGGACGTGAAGGAATTAATCCGAGGACAGGTGAAACGATTGATATTCAAGGTCATAATCAAATTTTATTTAAACCTGAAGCTGGATTAAAGAGATTTATTAATTCAGATTATGAGAATTTGAAATCAGAAGTAATTGAAGAAAAAGTTGAAGATGACCAGAAAATAATCGAAATACCAAAAATAATTGAAAAGCCAAAAATTATTTCTGAACCTTTTCAAGAAACCAAATTGGATTTCACTGAAGAAATACCAAAAGATAAAGAAAAAATTATTACAACTCCATTTGAAAAAGAATATCCTAACGAAGATCTGAAATTTCAAAAAGACAGTAAATTAGAATTCAATAATATTAGTGATGGAAAAGAAAAAACAACAAGTCTTTCTTCAGCAGCTGCTAATACATATGAAGTAAATCCCAAAATATCGGAGATACCTAAATACGAAGGGAAAATCAATCATTATGATGAAGAGAGTAAATTCTCACTCAAGACATTATTACTTCTTCTTGCATTATTGGGTGTTTTAGCTGCAATCATATATTTTGCATTTTTCCATAATTCGAATAGCAGTTCAAAAAACAATAAAACTATTACTTTGATTGATGACAAAGATAAGAATATTAATGCTAATAAAGTTGATTCTACAAAAGTAACTGTTATAAAGACAGAGGAGAGTCATGTTGTTCTTAGAGGGGATAAATTGTGGTCTTTATCAGAGAGATATTACAAAGATCCATATTTATGGCCAAATATATATCGTATTAATTCAGAACAGATAAAGAATCCTGACCTTATAAAGATTGGTCAGGAAATAAATGTACCTATGCTTGAAGGGGAAGCAAGCGATTTGACAAATACAGATTTACAAAATATTTCAGATGGATATAAGTCAGTATATTCTGCAAAAAAGAAATTAGGTAAATCTGATGCAGATGATTTCCTTAATGCATCAAAAAAATATGAGAGGCAGATAAAATAGATTATTATTGACTTGATTTATTTTCTATCTTTACCCAGGTGTCTTTTAAAGTAACAGCTCGATTAAAAACTAAATTATTTTCTTTCGAATCAATGCTATCCACACAAAAGTAACCCAATCTTTCAAATTGAAATTTTTCTCCATTTTTTGCCTGAGATAAACTAGGTTCAATTCGACAATCTTTCAAAATCTCGACAGAACTATTATTTACTAATTCTCTAAAATCTTTTTCATCACTTGCAGGATCTTCTATAGTAAATAATCTATCGTATAATCTGACTTCAGCTGTAATTGAATGTTGAGCAGAAACCCAGTGGATTGTTGCTTTTACTTTCTTACCTGTTTTATCTGAACCACTTTTTGTATCTGGATCATATGTGCAATGTAATTCTGTTATATTTCCACTTTTATCTTTAATAACATCTTCACATTTAATTATGAAAGCATATCTTAACCTGACTTCTTGGCCCGGATATAAGCGATAATATTTCTTAGGTGGTATTTCTTTAAAGTCATCCTTTTCAATATAAATCTCCCTACTAAAAGGAATTTTACGGGTTCCCATACTCAAATCTTCAGGATTATTTATTGCTTCTAATTCTTCGGCTTTATCTTCAGGATAATTTGTAATAATCACTTTTAATGGCTTTAAAACTGCCATGACTCTTTTTGCACGTTTATTCAGATCATCCCTCAATGCAAATTCTAAAAGTGATACGTCAATCATTCCATCACGTTTTGCAACACCAACCAATTCGGAAAAATAACGTATCGATTCAGGTGTAAAACCTCTTCTTCTTAAACCTGAAATAGTTGGCATCCTTGGATCATCCCAACCAGAAACAAAATTTTCCTCAACTAATGTGAGTAATTTTCTTTTACTCATAACAGTGTAAGACAGATTCAATCTCGCAAATTCAATTTGTTGAGGATGAAAGATTTTTAATTTTTCCAAGAACCAATCATAAAGAGGACGGTGGTTCTCAAATTCAAGTGTACAAATCGAATGAGTAATTCTTTCAATAGAATCAGAAACACAATGAGCATAATCATACATTGGGTAGATACACCATTTATCACCTGTTCTATGATGTGATGCTTTCTTGATACGATAAATTACAGGATCTCGCATATTCATATTTGGAGAGGTCATATCAATCTTTGCACGAAGAACGCATTGACCTTCTTCCAATTTACCATTCTTCATTTTCTCGAAAAGATCAACATTCTCTTCAATTGAACGAGTGCGATATGGACTTTCTGTTCCTGATTTTGTAGGTGTTCCTCTTGTTTCTCGAATTTCCTCTGGTGATAAACTACAAACATAAGCATTCCCACTTTGGATTAGTTGAACTGCATATTCATAAAGTTGTTTGAAATAATCAGAGGCATAGAAAAGTCTTTCTTCCCAATCGAAACCAAGCCATTTTACATCTTCAATAATTGAGTCAACATATTCAACATCTTCTTTGGTTGGATTGGTATCATCAAATCTTAAATTACATTTGCCACCATATTTTTGTGCGGTTCCGAAATTTAAGCAAATGGATTTAGCATGCCCAATATGTAAATAACCATTTGGTTCGGGTGGAAATCTTGTCTGTACCCTGTTATTAAATTTACCAGTTTTATTATCTTCATCAATTATTTCGTGAATAAAATTAGTTGGATAAATATTTGTAGAATTTTTATTGCTTTCTTCGTTATTTATTAAATTGTCCATTTTAATTTATGTATTTAAATTTAAATTATTGTAAATTATTGACTTAATTTTTTTTTCTTAAACTGAAATCGATTATTAAATTACGATTGTTTTATTTTTTCGATAGCCTTTTTAATACGAGTGATTACTTCATCTTTGCCAAGGATTTCTAATATCTCATACAAACCTGGTCCCACTCCAATTCCAGAAACAGCAAGTCTGACTGGATGAATCAATTTGCCTGTTCCGATTTCAAGTTCTTCGGCAGTGTTTTTTAATGTAATTTCTAATTGTTCTTTGTTAAGATGCTCCAACTTTACGTAATTTGCTATCAATTTATGTAAATGCTCCGGAGTATCTGATTCCCATCTTTTATCAATTACACTTTTATCATAATCCTCTGGTTTTTCAAAAAAATATGGACTAAGTGTAATGTAATCTTTAATGAAGGTAATTCTTTCTTTCATAATTTCAATAACTTTGATTAAATAAAAATCAGAATAATTCTCAGATTTGAATTTGGAGTTAATCATTTCTTTCTTTAATAGAGTAAGAATATCTTCACTGGATTTATTTTTAATATGCTCAGAATTCAACCAATTTAATTTTTCGATATTAAAAACTGCACCTGCTTTATGAACTTTTTCTAAAGAGAATTCCTTTATTAACTCATCTAACATAAAAAATTCTTTATTATCTTTCCCACTCCAACCAAGCAAAGCAATAAAATTTATAATTGCTTCTTTTAAGTATCCTTTATCGCGATAATCTTCAACAGCCACATCGCCTTGCCTTTTACTAAGTTTTGATTTATCCGGATTAAGCAAAAGAGGGAGGTGAGCAAAAATTGGTTTCTCCCAACCAAAATAATCGTACAATAAAATATGTTTCGGAGTGGATGACAACCATTCCTCGCCTCTGATTACATGCGTAATTTTCATTAAGTGGTCATCAATAACATTAGCTAAATGATAAGTTGGATAACCATCGCTTTTAATTAAAACTTGATCATCAATAGTTGAACAATCAAACTCGACTCTATCACGAATAATATCGTCAAAAACTACCTTTCCTTTTTTGTCAACGTTTAAACGAATAACATGAGGAATTTGCTTCTCAAGATTTTCTTTTATTTCATCTTGTGTAAGTTTGAGACAATGCTTATCATACATTGCTTGTGGCAATTTTAATTTTTTCTGTTCCACACGTAAATTTTCCAATCTTTCAGCAGTACAGAAACAGTGATATGCTTTACCTTTTTCAATTAATTCATCGGCATATTTTCTATAGATATTTAATCTCTGAGATTGAATATAAGGACCGAAATTTCCGTTAATGAAAGGACCTTCGTTATAGTCAAGGCCAATCCATTTTAATGTTTCGATAAGGTTTTCCATTGCCCCTTCAACGTAGCGATTTTTATCAGTATCTTCGATACGCAATATAAATTTACCATCATTTTTTTTTGCATATAAATAGTTGTAAAGTGCTGTTCTTAATCCTCCGACATGAAGATAACCTGTAGGACTCGGAGCAAAACGAACTCGTGGTTTTTCGCTTAACATAAATTAGTCTAATTATTAAAAAATTTTGTACAAATATAATAAATTAAACTAAGTTGAACACAAGCTATTAAAAATAAAAAAATATTGTTAAATTTAAATTATTAAAAATTAATATTAAGGGAAAAATGAAATTTAAAATTGTTTTAGTTTTTTTAGTGATTACTTTATTTGTCAATTTACAAGCACAAGAGAGGACAAAAATGCAAGAATTAAATTCAATAATAAGCAAAATTAAGAATGAATATGCTAAAGATAAGAGAACCTCAATTTTTGATATAACTATTGTAGGATATGATAATATTTTTAGCATTAGTGGCATGACAAATCTACCTGATGCAAAAAACAAACTTATTGACGATGCTAAAACAAAAGGTATTGAAATTGTTGATAAAATTGAATTATTACCAGTTAAAGAATTGAACGGAAAAACTTATGGAATAATTAATTTATCTTGTGCAAATTTTCGAACAAAGCCCGATCACGATCAAGAATTATCAACACAAGCATTACTTGGAACACCTATAAAAGTGTATAAAAAAGATGCAAGTGGTTATTATTTAGTCCAGACACCAGATAATTATATCTCTTGGCTTGATGACGATGGTTTTCAATTGATGACAAAAAATGAATTTGACGATTGGAATAAAGCTAAAAAAATATTTTATTTAAAAGAATATGGATTTTCTTATTCTGAACCAAATGAAAATTCAGAAAGGGTATCCGATTTGGTTGTCGGAAATATCTTAAAATTTGTCGAGAAAGTTGAGAAATACGTTAAAGTTCAGTATCCGGATAATAGAATTGCTTATGTAAAAGCGGATGAATGTATAGATTATGAACAGTGGATTAATGAATTGAACCCCACTAAAGAATCCATACTTTCAACGGCAAGAAAATTTATGGGAATTCCATACCTCTGGGGTGGAACATCCAGTAAAACTATGGATTGCAGTGGATTTACAAAGATGGTTTATTATTTACACGGAATAATTTTAGAACGTGACGCTTCCCTTCAAGTACATACTGGAGAGTTAATTGATACAAAAGATGGATTTGAAAACCTACAACTAGGTGATTTATTATTTTTTGGAACTAAGTCACCTGATAGAGAAAGAATAACTCACGTTGCAATTTATATTGGTAGCCTTGAATTTATTCATTCAGCAGGAAGAGTACGAATAAATAGTTTTGATAAAAATAAGGAAAACTTTAGCCCATACAGACTTAGCCATTTTATCAAAGCGAAGAGAATTTTGACGTCTATAGATAAAAATGGAATTAATACTGTTAAAACTAATAAATTTTATAAGGGAGAAATCTAATGAAATTATCAAGAAAAGATTTTTTAAAAACATCGGGAGTTATTGCGGCTGGTATGTCGGTAGGTATTACTCCTAATTTTTCAATAATAAAAAGTAAAGCAGGAAAAATGAAATTAACATTTGAACCTTACACATTACAATTAAAACATGTATTTACGCTTTCAACAAGTTCGAGAACTACTACTCCAGTTATGTTGACACAAATTGAATACGAGGGTATAGTTGGTTATGGTGAAGCATCAATGCCTCCATATCTCGGAGAATCACAGGAAACTGCATCAACATTCTTAAGCAAGGTTGATTTGAGTCATTTTAATGATCCCTTTAAAATTGATGAAATTCTTACTTATGTCGATTCTATAGATATAGGAAATACTGCTGCAAAAGCCTCAGTTGACATAGCACTGCATGATTTAGTTGGGAAACTCATTGGACAACCTTGGTTTAAAATGTGGGGATTAGACAAAGAAAAAACTCCTTATACTTCTTATACGATTGGAATTGATACACCTGAAGTTGTTCGCGAAAAGACAAAGGAAGCGAGTGAATTCAAAATTCTTAAAGTTAAATTGGGACGAGAAAATGACAAGGAGATGATTGAAACAATTCGTTCAGTTACTGATGTTCCACTTTGTGTTGATGTAAATCAAGGATGGACCGATAAAAATTTTGCTTTGGATATGATTCACTGGTTAAAAGAAAAAGGTATTGTTTTTGTCGAACAACCTATGCCAAAAGAAAAGGTTGATGAGAATGCATGGATAACTGAGAAAAGTCCTTTGCCTATCATAGCAGATGAAGCATTGCAACGATTATCAGATGTTATTAAAATGTATGGTGTATATTCAGGTATAAATATTAAGTTAATGAAATGTACAGGAATGCGTGAGGGATACAAAATGTTAAATTTAGCTCGCGCTCTTGGAATGAAAGTAATGATTGGTTGTATGACAGAAACATCTGTAGCAATTTCAGCTGCTTCTCAAATGTCACCATTGGTTGATTGGGCTGATTTAGATGGAAATATCTTAATTAGCAACGATCCTTTTAATGGTGCAGTTGCTGTTAATGGAAAGATTAGATTACTTGATTTACCGGGAATTGGTGTAGAGAAAAAATAAATTTAGATCAAATTCTCTTCCTTTTCCTCAACACAATCATCAGGGATTTGAGGTTTTACAATAAGAGTATTTTCTTGGATTAGAACAACTTGTCCTGGTTCTAATCCTTTTCTCTTTTGCACATATTTTCGAATGGTATAAGATACTGGAGCAAGATTTGCATTCTTAGCTTTACTAAAAAATGCAGCAATAGATGCAGCTTTTTCTAAAACATATTTAGGGATGTTTCCTCTCTGTTTTTCAACTTTTAATACCACATGAGAACCGGCAACACCTCGTGCGTGAAACCAATAATCGTTTTGTTTCGCAATTTTAAAAGTCAATAAATCATTATTCAAATTATCCTTTCCAACGTAGATAAAATAATTTTCTGCATAAACATATTTTCTGTATTTAACTTGGATTTGTGGTTGTGTTTTTTTTTCGATGTTCTTATTAGAAGCACCCATTTCTTTTTGTAAATTTTTCATTTCCTTAATGTTAGAAATATTTTGAAGTTTTGTTTTTAATTCATTTAATTTATTGTATTTATCTAATGTTAGTTCGTATAATTTATTATATTGCTTAAATTCAATCTTAAAATCTTTAGCTTTCTGAAAATAATCATCAATATTTTCTTGGGGTGTTCTTTTCTTATTCAATTTAATCTCACAATATCCGCTCTCAGTTTCTATTACAATAATTTCCATTCCTTTCTTTAATTGATTCCTATTCAACAATAATAATTCAGCACATTTTCTATAATAATCTTCCTTCTTATCATCTTTTATTTGAAAAGTAATATTATTTAATTTGTTAAAGGTTTTTTCAATTTCCTTATCTAAAAAATTTGTTACTTTCAATTTCTCAGAAGTTAATTTCTTTGTATTATAATATCTATTAATGTATTCATCCGCAGCTTTAAAATAACTTGAGAATATACTATTTTCATTTTCTACTTTAAAAGATGAAAAAGTAACAGGTACAAAACTTAATTCATTAAGAGAATGATTGTAGAATACAATTATATCATCAAGCATTATCTCTTTTGAGATATTTCTTAAATAGAAATTAAAATTTCTATTCTCAGAATTTCCGATTCTGAAAATCATTTCTGAATATAATTCTTTTGATAAAAACGGATAATGTTTTTTGATTTTTTTATAATCGTCACTAAAAAAAACTTCTTCGTTTAATTCTAGAGATTTAAAATCATTCGTAAATTTTATTTCATCGAGATATTTTATAAGTTTATCAGATTTTTCAATTTTACCAGCTTTGTAAAAATTTAATTTAGTTTTTGATTTAAAAATCGCATTTGACAAATTTCCATGAATTATTAGATATAACTCACCATCTGAAAGTGTAAATTTTATGATTCTATCATTTATTGAAAGTTCAATATTTTCAATTTGAGAGGGAAGATAATCCTGAAAGAAAAATGATATGTTTTTTTTTGCAGGAAAATGTTCTGATTTAATTGTCAAATAAACCAATTGTGGATCAATTGAAAAAATCAAAAAGAAATTTTCATTAAGTTTATTTATAAAATGTAGATGAAGCTTATTTTTTTCCTGAGAATAAATTTTTATTAAAAAATAATTTTTAAGAATTTCTTTTAATTCTTTTACTAAACGGCGAAGATATAAATAATTGTTATACATAATAAAAAAGGGATTGTAAATAGTACAATCCCCTCAAATGAAAAATAATAATTATTTTAACAAAGTATCTGGATTAAGATTTTCACTTTCAATATCTTTAAAATAATTAACAGTTCCGACTTTCAACTCTACCGTAGCAGCGTCATCGCAAACAATAATTCCTTTAGGATGTAGTTGTAATGCACTAACAGTCCACATGTGATTGACACCTTCTTCCACGACATGATGTAGAGCACGTGCTTTATTATGTCCATTGATAATAATCATAACTTCTTCTGAATCAAGAACGGTTTTTACTCCAACTGTTAAGGCTCTTTTAGGAACTTGTTTAATATCATTATTGAAAAATCTTGAATTAGCAATAATTGTATCCATTGTTAGAGTTTTAATTCTTGTTACAGAAGATAAAGATGAACCAGGCTCGTTAAATGCAATGTGTCCATCTGGTCCAATACCACCGAGGAATAAATTTATTTTTCCATATTTTTTAATTCGTGCTTCATAACTTTCACACTCTGCTTCAAGATCCTTTGCGTTTCCATTCAAAATGTTTGCATTTTCTTTTTGAATATCAATATGACTAAAGAAATTATTCCACATAAACGAATAATAACTTTCAGGATGTTCTTTTGGTAAATCAACATATTCATCCATATTAAACGTAACAACATTTTTAAAAGTTACTTTACCCTTTTTATAATGGTTAATTAGTTCTTTGTACATTCCAAGGGGTGATGAACCAGTTGGAAGTCCAAGTACAAAAGGTTTTTCTGTAGTAGGATTAAATTCCTTTAATCTTTTAACAACTAAATTAGCAGCCCATTTTGAAACTAAATCGTAATTGGGTTGAATAATTACTCTCATTTTTTCTCCATTTTTTTTATCAAAAAGTTAAAAATTAACTTGGCATACCGCGTTTTCTACGTTCATCTTTGGTTAAGTCAAAGACTTTTCTAAAGAGACGCTCATCAATTTCTGTAAATGGTACCTTCCTTCTTGCCATTACTTTCTTCGCAACTTCCATACTTCTTTCTAAGTCGTAGGTTGTGATTGCTTCTGAACCACCCCAGGTGAATGACGGAAAATATTTGGGAGGAAAACCAGTTCCAAAAACGTTACATGATACACCAACAACTGTTCCTGTATTAAACATTGAATTAATAGAACTTTTTGAATGATCGCCCATAGTCAAACCAACAAACATAGAACCTGAATCAATTTGTTCGTCGTTGATAATAACTTTTACACTTCCATAATTATTTTTTAGATCGCTATTGTTAGTATCTGCACCCAAATTAACCCATTGACCAATATATGAATGACCTAAAAATCCATCATGCTGTTTGTTAGAATAAGAATGTATAATAGTCTGTTCAACTTCACCACCGACCTTGCATACTTCTCCAATGCTAGTATTTTCATATATCTTAGCACCAATTTTTATTGCACTATTGTTGCCAATGAAGCAAGGACCTTCAATAGTTGCATTTGGAAAAATCTTTGCATCTTTTCCAATATAAATTGGACCTTCTTCAGCATCTAGAACAACTCCTGGTTTTATTTTCGCACCTTCATCTATAAAAATGTTTTCTTTATTTATAAGTTGAACACCATCATATACCTTACCTTTAATTTTATTTTTTTCATTACCAACTAATCTTTCAAAATCTTTTGCAATTTGTTCACCATTGTAACTAACAAGATCCCAAGGATAATTTACAACTTTAACATCAACTTCTTTTTTAATTAAATCAGAAAAATCTGATATTGTGAACACATCATTCATTGCTCGTTTAAGAGCGTCTAATTTACTTCCACTTGCGCGCGCAGCAATAATCGTTTCATTGTTGACATATAAAGTATTATCGGGACCATTTAGAGGGATTTTCTCAACAAATTCAGCGTCAGCAAGTACTCTTCCGTTAATAAAGAGACAACTTTTATTTTCAAGTTCATTTATTAGATGATTTGGATTATCTCTACGGATTATATCAGTAAGATAATTTCGAGAGTGAAGAATGATTGGAACATTTGGATAACATTTTTCTATTTTTTCTCTTATTGTTAAAATACCACAGCGTAAATCATATGTAGGTCTTAAATAGACTAAAGGTAATAATCTTTTGTAATAAATTCCTTCAAGTATACAAATTGAATCAGCCATATTTAATCTCCAAAAAGGTTTGTTAGAATTTTATTTAATTAAATTTACTTAGTTTGGTTATTTTGACTCTGAATGTTCTCTTACAACTCTATTTAACCACTTTAATAAAACAAGAATTAATAATGCACCAAATAATGCCCCAATACAATTTATTAAGAAGAAATATACTTTATTATCAACTAAATCCCAAAGCCCGGAAATTACACCTGATAATTTATTCCCAATAGATGTGGCTAAGAACCATCCTCCCATCATTAAACCAGCAACTCTTCTTGGACTTAATTTTGATACAAGTGATAATCCCATTGGGCTAAGACATAATTCGCCTATAGTAATTATACCGTACATACCCACTAGCCAAAATGCTGAACCTTTAATTAATCCATTATCTGATGCCGACACTGCCAACATCATTATTATTGTTGATATAGCAGTAATTAGCATACCAAAAAATATTTTTGTTGGTGTTGAAGGTTCTTTTTTCCGTCTTCTAAAAATTCCCCAAAAACCTACTACTAATGGTGTTAAGACAACTACCCAAAAAGGATTAATAGATTGGAAGATTTCAGTCGATAGTAATACTAAACTTTTATCCTCAGGCGGCCATTTATCTTTAGCAAGATTTGAATAATATAAGGCCGGTAAATCATATCTCATTCTTCCATTTTCAACACCAGACATTTTATTTATTGATATAAAAAGTCTTTCATCGAAATCATCACCTTGTAATTTAACAATTATAAAATAAGGTTCAATTGATTCATAAACAGTAACCATATTTTTTAATTCATTCACTAGTCCATTATCCCAGCTTATATTTCCATCAAAATTGTCATCATTTAAATAAATGTTACCAAGAGATTTATTTTCTTTGTCAAAAAATTGAACTAAATAGATATCATAATTACTTCCAACTAATACATTAGTTGAATTTACAATACTTAATGACCCATCGCTGGAAGTTTTCAAAGAAGTATCTTTTTTAGCAATTGGAACATATGTTATATCCTCTTGATTTATTAAAACAGAGTCTACATTTACTGAAAAGCTGCTACATTCAACATTATTCAATTTAACAGGTTTTAGCTGAAAAGATTTTTCTTGTGGAACTAATACGTTTGAAGTATAAACATCCTGAGTTAAATATAATGTTGAAGCAACATCACCAACCACGCCGCTAACTTCTCTATCAGTATATCTTTCAGCCCATAGTGTCAAAGCAGAACCATTCTGATGGAATATTGCCCAAAAAATAATTACAACACCAAATACAGCAAGTAGTGCACCAATGGGTTGTTTCTCTTCTTTGCTACTTTTAAACCAAATTGATCCGTAGAAAAATACAATTGGAATTGCAGCAAATAAAAATGCATCTGTAGAATTACTACCTAAAAGAGGACTTCCAAATAATATTTCTGGTAAAAACCATCCAATTAAACCTGCTATAATAGCTGGTAAAAATATTACTGCAGATAACTTGCCAAGATGCATATCTTCAGGTCTTTTTGGACTAATTACATCAGCTTCCTTAACGTGTTTTTGTCCAAACCAAAATATTGCTAATCCGAGAAGCATTCCAATTCCAGCTGCGAAAAAAGCCCATCCCCAACCATATTGGTTACGTAAATAAGCTGCAACAAAATTACAAATAAATGCACCAATGTTAATACCCATATAAAAAATATTAAACCCTGAGTCTTTATATGGTTTAAAATTTAGATTGTTATCATATAATTTACCAACAAGAGCTGAAATATTTGGTTTGAAAAAACCATTACCTAAAATTACAAGTAACAACGAAACAAAAAAGATTGTTTCACCTTGAAATGATAATCCTATATAACCAGCCGACATAAGTAAACCGCCGATAGTTATAGCTTTACGAAATCCTAAAACTCTATCTGCTAATAATCCACCAAGAAATGGTGTGAGGTAAACAAGTGCAAGATAAGTTCCATAAATATCTGCTGATTTAGCAAAACTGAAGCCCATTCCACCATTCGATGATGGGTCAATCATATAAAGAGTGAAAATACCCAGCATTAGGTAGAAACCAAATCTTTCCCACATTTCAGTAAAGAAAAGTATAGGTAGTCCACGAGGATGGTTCTTAAACATTGTAACTCCTTTTAATTTTAATAGTATTTATGTAAAATAATCTTCAAATATAATTAAAAATTAGTTTACATTAAAATAATTCTTGTAAAAAAAAATTAGGTTTAATATATTTGTATTATGAAAATAAATAAAAAACCAATATTAAAAAAAATTCTTTACAAGGCAGCACTTATCTTTTGTATTGCTTTCATTATAATTATATTGATTGATAAGTTTGTTTTACCATGGTATGTCAATGTATCAGAAGTTCAAGTACCCGATGTCATAGGAAAGAATAAAGATGATGCAGCTTCAATTTTAGAAGAAGCAGATTTAACTACAGTAATTGATGAATATGTCTATAACGATAAAGTGTCAAAAGATTGTGTAGTACTACAAAAACCTGAAGCTGGCTCAACAGTTAAAGAGGGAAGAAGAATATATCTTTATATTAGTAGCGGTGAATCTCTTGTAAAAATGCCAAACTTACAAAACAAAACTTTAAGGGATGCTACTGTTACAATTGAAAAAATGGGTTTAAAAGTAGGTAAAGTTGAAAATATTGAATCAGAGGTGCCTTCAGATATTGTTATTTTACATGTCCCAACAGAAGGCAGAATGGTTAAGAAGGGAACCGAGGTAATGCTGACAGTCAGTGTTGGACCACAAGCAGGAATGGTACGTGTCCCTAACTTGATTGGAATGCCAATCAAAGAGGCCGAAAAAACTTTAAATGGTTTGTCACTTAGAGTTGGAAAAATCTTCTATGAACCATCTGAAAATTTATTACCAAATACTATCTTAAATCAATATCCATCAGAAGGAAATTTGATTATTAAAAGTGGAAGTGTTGACATAACAGTATCCAGATAAAAACATAATATGAAAAAGGATAAAAAACTTATTGCTCCTTCAATTCTCTCTGCAGATTTTTCAAATTTATCTAAACAAATTAGATATATTGAGATTGGTGGTGCTGATTGGATTCATTGTGATATTATGGATGGAAAGTTTGTACCTAATCTTACATTTGGACCATTGGTAGTCAAGTCCCTTAAAAGAATTTCAAATTTACCTTTAGATGTTCATTTAATGATAGAGAGACCTGAGAATTTGATTGATGATTTTATTTCTGCAGGAGCTGATTTTATTACAGTCCATCAAGAAGCAGTTGTGCATTTACATCGTGTTATAAATTATATAAAGTCAAAGAATGTTTCAGCAGGCGTTTCCATTAATCCATCAACACCACTATGCTTAGTTGAAAATATTTTAGAATACGTTGATATGATTTTAATAATGAGTGTTAATCCTGGTTTTGGAGGTCAAAATTTTATTGATTCTTCAATCAAAAAAATAGAAACTCTTTCAGAAATGAGGGAAACTAAAGGTCTTGATTTTTATATTCAAGTTGATGGTGGTATTTCAAGAACTAATATTAAAACAATTTCAAATGCGGGATGTAATGTTTTTGTTGCAGGCTCGTCAATATTTACATCTGACAATATATCAGCTTCTACAGCAGAATTAAAAAATATTGTAAACTAATATATATTCTGAAGCTTAAATCTTTCCAAATCTACATTTTTTTTTATATTTTTATACCGTACAATTTTTAATTTTTGTTAATTTAATAAATTTAATGAGGGAAAAATGAATTTAACATTAATCGGTGGTAAAATTATAACACCATTTAGGGAAATTAAAAAGGGTGCTATCACTATCACTGGTGACAAGATATACGATGTTACTACTACTAAAAATTTGAAATTAGAAGGAGAAACAGATATTATTGATGTTAGCGGTTGCATTGTGATGCCCGGATTTGTCGATTTACTAGTACATGGTGGAGCAGGTGGATATGGTTTTTCTGATGAATCAGACGAAAGTATTGATAAAATTGCTAAATATTTTATTGAACACGGTTCAACTTCTATATTAGCAAGTTTACATGCAAAGCCAAAAGAAAAATTACTAGATGACTTAAATAGAGTGGCAAATTACATAAGAAATAATCCTGATACGAATATAAGAGGGATTCATATGGAAGGACCATATTTGAATCCAAAATTTAAAGGTGCCATGAATGAAGAATACCTGTGGAAACCCTCTATAGAATCTTTTCGAGAAATATACAATGCTTCGCAAGGATACTTAAAAATGATGACAATTGCTCCCGAATTATCAGGAGCATTAGATGTAATTCGTGATGCAGCTTTTCATGGAGTTATTACTTCCTTAGGACATTCAGAAGCGATTTATGAGCAAATTGATTTGGCAATTGATCGAGGATTAGCACATGTTACTCATATTTTTAATGCCGCACCACCAATGCATCATAGAAGGCCAAGCGTTGTTGTTAGTTCATTACTAAGAGATGAACTTAAAATTGAACTAATAGCCGATAGTTATCACGTTCATCCAGCAGTTATGGAACTTCTATTAAAGTTTAAAACTCCAAAAAATATTATCTTAATTACAGACTCGATTAGGGTTGGCGGAATGCATGAAGGGGAAGAATCTCAGTTTTCAGATCAAAAAGTTGTGGTAAAAGGTAACAAAGCCGTGATGGAAGATGGTACGATAGCTGGGAGCACGTTAACACTTAATCGTGCAATAAAAAATATTGTTGAATTGACCAATACAAAAATCACTGATGCAGTAAGGATGGCTTCATTAAATGGTGCTAAAGTAATTGGTATTCCGAGAGGTATTTTAGCCGCAGGAAAAATTGCTGATATTACTGTTGTTAACGATAAATATGAAGTCGAGTTAACAATAATGGATGGTAAAATTAGATATCAAAGGAAAAATTAATTATTATGTTTGCTCAAGTTGTTAATATATCACTTTCTAATGTATTAGAAAAATACAAAAACTTTTACGTACTTGATAATGAATGTTTACGCGATAAAATTGCTCTTGAAATACATTATGAAAATAAAGAAAAAAATCTTATTGATTTAATTGCAAAATTTTTGGGTACACAAATATTTAAGTTTAATGCCAATAAAAATTTTAATAAAGTATTATTAATAAATTCAAAAGAGAATATTAAGTTAATTTTAAATAGATTGAATTCAAATAACGAAAAATTTGAAATATTAAATGTAACATATGAGAATTATGAGAGAATTAAATTGGAACACCATTACTCAATAAACAATAAAGTTCTTTCTTTTTTTAAATCATTAGTTATGGGAATACTGAATGTTACGCCAGATTCATTTTATGATGGAGGTAAATATTCAGATGTTGAAATTGCATTCAAGCATGCAGTTGAAATGATTGAATCGGGAGCAAATATCATTGATATAGGAGGAGAATCAAGTCGACCGGGAGCAAATCAAATCTCTTTAGAAGAAGAATTACGACGAACAATTCCAATCATTAAGTTACTAAGAGAATATTCAAAAGATATTTTTATTTCTATTGATACGGTTAAATCGGAAGTTGCCAGAGAAGCATTATTAAATGGTGCCGATATTATTAATGATATAAGTGGATTTAATTTTGATATTCGGATGAGATCGGTTGTAAAAGAATTTAATGTTCCATATGTTTTAATGCATATTAAAGGAAATCCAGGAAATATGCAAGAAAATCCCGGCTACGATAATGTTGTTTCTGAAATTTACGAATATTTTTATAATAAGATTGAAGAGCTTAATTCAATTGGTTTTAATAAAATAATCATTGATCCGGGGATAGGTTTTGGTAAAAGAATGCAGGATAATTACGAAATTATTCAAAGATTAGATGAATTTAAAGGATTGGGTTATCCGATTGCAGTAGGATTATCAAACAAATCTTTAATCGGTAAGCCACTTGAATTAAAAATTAATGAACGCACAAATGCAACAACATCTCTAGAGACAACATGTTTATCAAAAGGTGTTAATATAATAAGAACTCATAATGTCAAAAATACTGTTGAAATAAATAAGCTTTATAAATTTATTTCAAACCCAAATGAGCTAATAAATGTTTGAAATATTTAATATTGGATTTTTATCATTTACATTTTTAGATCTGATAGATATTGTAATAGTTACATTTATTATCTACAAAATTTATACTCTTACTCGTGGCTCAATTGCTGCTCAAATATTTTTAGGTTTAATTATTGTTGTTCTACTTTCAATACTTGCTCAAGTAATTAACTTAAAAGCTCTCGGATTCTTATTAAAATTAATAACAGATATTTGGGTAATTGCATTTATTATTTTATTTCAACCAGAGATTAGAAGAATACTAGTGCAAATTGGACGAACCCCTCCATTTAGATTCTTTTTTAGAAGTAATAAGGACGATCTTATTTCTATATTATGTCAAACTGCGGATGAATTATCAAATCTACAGCATGGTGCTTTAATTGTTATCGTAAAATCTGTAGGTATAAAAGGTGTTGCAGAGTCAGGTATTCTTTTAAGAGCAAGAATAACTAAAGAGTTATTAAAGTCAATATTTTATCCAAAATCACCACTACACGATGGAGCAGTAATTATTCAGGATAATGTAGTTTTTGCAGCAAGATGTACTTTACCATTATCATCTCAAACAAGTTATAATGGAATAAATTTAGGTATGCGTCATAGAGCCGGTCTGGGTATAAGTGAAGAAGCTGATGTTGTTACAATCATTGTCTCTGAAGAATTAGGGATAATCTCATTAGCAGAAAAAGGTAAACTGAATAGAGGTCTGACTAAAGAAAAATTGAAAGAAGAATTAGAGCATTCCCTAAGTAAAAGTAAAGAATATAACCTAAAAAAAACATCAGATATTATTTCAAATGAAAGTTAATTCAAGTAATGCAAAAAAAAATTGAAAAATATAAAATTAAAAAAGAAAGAAAGTTTTAATAAAGCAGCATTCATATTTATTTACAAAAAAAACAAAGCTGTCATTAACTTAATAAATAAATATTTAAGAAAGGATTCTATTGAAAATTTGCATTATTTACGAATTGGTATAAGAAGATTAAGATATTCAATGGAATTATTTTATTCATTTTTTGATTATAAGCTTGTAATGAATATATATAATACTGCAAAGTATTTACAAGATTTAGTTGGAGCAGGAAGGGATTTAGATGTAATTAAATTAAAACTTGAAAAATATCAAGAAGAAAATAATATCAATATACCAATTACATTATTTGAAAAAATTGAAAGCGATATTAAATATCACAGAAAGAATATAAAACGTGAATTAAGAAAATTTCTAAATAGTAAGGACATAAAAAAACTTTTATTGAAAAATATAGAGGTGAAAAATGAAACTTAAATATTTATCTCATTCTGGTTTCCAAATTACAACAAGTAAAAACCAGACAATTCTGATTGATCCCTTTATTACTGGTAATCCAAACGCACCTGTAAAGGTTGACGATCTAAAAGCTGATTATATTGTACTTACACATGCACATGGCGACCATATTGGTGATTCATTTTCAATTGCAAAGAAGTATGATCCACTTTTTATTTGTGTTAATGAACTTGCAAATTATTGTGCTGAGAAAGGATTCCGTGCTCACAATATGCATATTGGTGGTAGTCACGATTTTGATTTTGGAACAGTTAAGTTTACTATTGCACATCATGGATCAATGACTCCCGATAATACCTACGGTGGAGAACCTGCAGGCATCATATTAAGAATTGATGGAAAAATTTTATACCACACGGGAGACACAGGTTTATTTTACGATATGAAATTAATAGGAGAAATGAATACAATTGATTGTATGCTTCTGCCTATTGGTGATAATTTCACAATGGGTATTACTGATGCTGTGAAAGCTGTTGAGTTAGTAAATCCGAAATGTGCTATTCCAATACATTACAATACGTTTCCTATAATTGAAGCGAATCCAGAAGAATTTAAAAAGAAAGTTGAAGATATTGGTAAAAAATGCATTATCTTGCAATACGGACAAGAAATAGAATTATAAAAAATTAAAGATAAATGAAAAATTTTCATAAAGTTATAGCTATAGCAAATCAAAAAGGTGGTGTAGGAAAAACTACGACTGCAATTAATTTATCAGCTTCTATTGCTGCAGCTGAATATAAAATATTGCTGATTGATATTGATCCCCAAGCAAATTCAACTTCTGGTATTGGAAGTGATAAAAATTTAAATTCGATCTACGATGTGATAATAAATAAAAGACCAATTCAAGATTGTATTATTAAATCATACATGCCTTATTTGGATATACTACCTTCAAATATTGATCTAGTAGGTGCAGAGATTGAAATGGTTAACTTAAAATCACGAGAGTTTATACTTAAAAATAGAATAGAAAAAATTAGAAATGATTATCAGTTTATTATCATTGATTGTCCTCCATCACTTGGGTTACTTACTTTAAATGCCTTAGCAGCAGCTGACTCTGTAATTATTCCTGTACAGTGTGAATATTTTGCACTCGAAGGATTAGGACAACTATTAAATACAATTAATATTGTAAAGAAACATTTTAATAATGACTTAACTATAGAAGGTGTATTGTTAACAATGTATGATATAAGGGTAAGATTATCTCACCAAGTTGTGGATGAGGTAAATAAATATTTTGGAGATAAAGTATATAAGACGATAATTCATCGTAATGTTCGTTTGTCTGAAGCACCAAGTCATTCCAAACCGGTAATCTTATACGATGCGATTTCAAAAGGAGCAGAAAATTATATGTCCCTCGCTTCTGAATTATTAGTTAGAAACAATCTAAAAAACCAAAAATGAAAAAAAGTAAACAAGGATTAGGTAGGGGATTAGATGCTTTAATAAAACCCTATGATGAAAACAAATTAGATATTTCTGTTGAACGAATTCCATACGAACAAATGGAAGAAGATGATGGTATAACAAATGATATCTTAATTCAAATTGCAATCGAGAAAATTCTGCCAAATCCATTTCAACCGAGATCAGATTTTAGGATTGAAACATTAGATGAATTAAAAAAATCAATTCTGGAGAATGGATTAATCCAACCCATTACTGTCCGACGAGCAGGTAAAAATAAATATGAATTAATTTCTGGAGAGAGAAGATTCAGAGCATGTAAGGAAATTGGATTTCAAAAAATACCAGCGTACATCAGGCAGGTTGATACAAACGAAGCAATGCTTGCTTTATCACTAATTGAAAATGTTCAAAGGGAAGATTTAAATCCAATAGAAATTGCTCATGCATATAAAAGATTAATTGATGAATGTGATTTATCGCAGGAAGATATTGCAGAAAAAGTCGGTAAAGATAGGACAACTATTACGAATTTTTTACGTTTATTGAAATTACCAAAATCTATTCAACAGAATATAATAAACGATGAAATCTCAATGGGGCATGCAAGAGCATTAATTAATTTACCAAATAAAAACATCCAATTACAATTGGTTCAGAAAATTATTAAGCAACAACTATCGGTTAGAAATGTTGAGAAATTAGTAAAGATATACTCAGATGACGAAACCCACCAAAAGACAGTTAGAGTTGAACCGAAAGTAATTAATCCTGCAAAAGATGACATTGAAAATAAATTGCGATTAATATTTGGTACAAAAGTTACCTGCAACCAGAAAAAAAATGGTGAAGGGGAAGTTATAATTCAATTTTATTCAAATGAAGAACTTGAACGATTATTGGAGCTGTTTAATAGCATTGGAAAAAATTCTTAAGTTAATTTTATTTTGTATTATTTCTACTCAAGTATTTTCTCAAATTGAAGATACATCGAAAGTAATTATGTTAATTGATACTATTGATGTTCTAGATAATAATTCAGAAACATTGGATGAAGAAGTATTTCAAATGCAGAAATCTCCTTGGGGAGCTGTTTTAAGAAGTACGATTATTCCTGGTTTGGGACAATTTTACAATGAATCTTATTGGAAAATTCCGATTGTATGGGGATTATTAACTTATTATACGTCAATTTGGATTAAGAGTCACAGATTATATTGGGATAATCAGGAATACTATTTAAATTACAAAGATATTGACAAAAACATAGCAAATGATTTCAAAAATCGAAGAGACCAATATAGGGATCAAAGAGATGAATTTGCTGTCTACATTGGTTTAGTTTATTTTTTAACCTTAGTAGATGCTTATGTAGATGCACATCTGTTTGATTTTGATGTCGGACCTGATTTATTTACAAATGGTATTCAATTTAATGTAAGAATTTTTCCGTGGTAAATGTGAATAAAATTGTTTGTAAAAATTGTAATTCTGAAAATGATTTATTTAGACTAAATTGCTATAACTGTAATGCATTATTGCGAACACGAGTTGTAAACATTGATTTATGGAAAACAGTAGGTAGGATTGTTGAGAATCCTATCAAAGCATTTAAGGAAATTATACAAGCTGAACATAAAAACTTTATTTTTATTTTATTATTTTTTCTTGGTATAAAATATTTTGCTAATGCATTATTTTTTTCAGAAAGTGTTTATAAAGTTGACGTTATAAATAATTTTATATGGATTAATTGGATTGTTTTTTCAGGTATTTTTTTCTTGTTCGTTTTTAGTTTTTCTATGTTAATAACTTTTGTAAATAAATCGTTTAAGATACAAACAAGATATCGGGATAATTTATCTATATATATTTATTCTTTCATTCCACAGCTATTTGCACTAATAACTTTATTACCAATTGAATTTGCTTTATTTGGACAATATTGGTTTACAAAAAATCCTGAACCTTTTGTTATTAGACCAGTAGCATCATATATTTTATTTATTCTTGAAATAATTTGTATTATTTGGAGTGTTCTTTTATTTATCTTATCAACTTTTATTCAAACAAGTAAAATTGTTTATTCTATTTTTATTGGATTAATTTCTATAATTCTTTTATGTGGATTAATATTTTTTGTTCCTTTAATTGTTTATTAAAAAAAACAGGATTGTTATGGAAAAATTGAATAGAATTGCTAAATTGTTTTTATTCTTAACTGCAACATTTTTTGTTATTTGGTTGGGTGGATATATAGCTCGACATATTTTAGTCTATAATTTATTTGATAATGAATTAGTATTAAGAGATAAATTTACTGTTGAAAACTTGACTCCTGTTTTTCATACTTCGTATGGAGTTATTATCTTAAATGCAGTGTCATTTCTTTTATTTTTGATAAATTTTATTCTTTTCTTAATTTTTAGCAAAATGAAACTGAAAAACGAAGGATGGTTATTTATTATTTCTGCTATCATTTTTATTACCGCACCGTTTGAGATTTATTTATCAATTATTGATTATGATATTATCAAAAACATCTTGATTGGAAGTTTTAGTAATTCAGATATTTTATCATTATTTAAGGAAAGAATTAAATCTTTAAGCAGTTTTTCAATGATAGAAATATTTTCATATTTTGGAATTCTTTATATGTATATCTTTAAACCGTTCAGAAAAGTAAAAAATGAAAATTAAAGAGAAAGAATTTGAACAAATATTACAAGACTTAAAATTTATTGCAAACGAAATGGGAGCAAAAGTACGTTTTGAGAAAGGAGATTTTGTCGGCGGATATTGTCTATTAAAAAAGGATAAAATAATAATAATAAATAAATTTTCTAATTTACAAAGAAAAGTTGTTGTTCTTGCAAGTGCATTAAAAGAGCTTGGTGTGGAAGATATTTATCTTTCACCTAAAATAAGAGAAGTAATAAACGAAATGGATATAAAAGAATGAAATTCTTAATTATTAACGGTCCAAACTTAAATTTACTTGATAGAAGAGATGAGAATCAATATGGTGCTGTGTCTCTTGATTATATTGAGAAGAAGATAAGAGAGAATTACAAAAGTGATTATTTTGAATTTTTTCAGAGCAATCTTGAAGGTGAAATAATTCAGCAAATTCAAAATGCAGAAAAATATTTTGATTGTATTATCATTAACCCAGGTGGATACGCGCATACTTCTGTAGCAATAAGGGATACTCTTGAACTATCGAAAACATTAAAAATCGAAGTACATTTATCAAATTTAAGTAATAGAGAAAACTTTAGACAAAATTTGATTACTGCCTCAGTTTGCTATGGTTATATCAGTGGATTTAAGGAATATTCTTACTTAGCTGCAATTTATTTAGCAAAAAATTTAAAGGGATAATAGATGATAAAAGCAATTGTTTTTGATTTGGATAATACGCTTGTTGATTTTATGAAAATGAAAGAGCGTGCTGTAGAAGCAGCGGTTAAAGCGATGATTGATGCTGGACTAGAGATAGAACATTCCGATGCAATTGCAAAAATAAACCAAATCTATAAGGAACAGGGAATTGAATATCAGAAAGTTTTTGATCTTTTTCTTCAAAAACATTTTAATAATGTTAGCTTAAAAATAATGTCAGCAGGTATAGTTGCTTATAGAAAGGCTCGCGAAGCTGAGTTAATTCCATATGCTCATGTATATCCTACTCTTATTCATCTAACAAAAATGGGATTAAAATTGGGAATATTGTCAGATGCTCCGGCTCGCGAAGCCTGGTTGAGATTGGCATACTTGAATTTGCATCATATTTTCGATGAAGTTGTTACCTTTGAAGATACAAATGAAAGAAAACCTAATCCTGCTCCATTTTTAGCAATTTTGAAGAAGTTGGGTTGTAATGCCTATGAAACTTTAATGGTTGGTGATTGGGCAGAAAGAGACATTGTGGGAGCTAAGAATCTTGGAATGAAAACAGCCTTTGCAAGATATGGTGATACATTTGATACAAAGGAACATTCAGCTGATTTTGAATTAAAAGATATTAAGAATATCATTCAAGTTATCAACGATATAAATACGTTAGAATGATTGATTAAATAAAAATCTCGCATTTCATTTTTATCTTGCTTATTTTTGATAAATTATTTATTTTTACTTAAGATTAAGTAAATTTTATGAAAGACTTCGGATTAAAAAAATTATATTATTCAATAAGTGAAGTCAGTAAACTTACAGGCTTGGAACATTATGTTTTAAGATATTGGGAAACTGAATTCATTCAACTTAACCCCACAAAAAATAGAGCAGGCAATCGTATCTATACGAATAAGGATATTCAGACTATATTAAAAATTAAAAAGTTATTGCGTGAAGAGAAATACACGATTGAAGGTGCTAAAAGGCATTTAGAAGAGATTGAAGCACTGCAGAATTTCAGTCGTAAGAAGAAAGTTGAAGAACAGGAAGAGCAGATAGAAAGCCGAGATATTAAAAAGGATTTAGATTTTTTCAAACAATTTTTACTTGAATTAAAATCAAACTTATAACGGAACGTGGCGCAGCCCGGCTAGCGCACTTGAATGGGGTTCAAGGGGTCGCGGGTTCAAATCCCGCCG
>JAFGPR010000159.1 GCA_016936095.1 Ignavibacteriales bacterium
GATGTATTGTAAATTTCAACAAATTCACTATTAGTAGAACCACTGGTAGGTTTGAACATAATTTCTGATAAAGTTAAAAAAGTATCTGTTTGGCTTAATAAAGAATTGCAATAGATAATCAAAAGTAGAATCAGAATTTTTTTCATTTTTTTCATATAGACCATCTTTATAAAAAAACTAAACCTAATGATAAATGTTCATTTCTTTTATTTTTTTACTTGTTAAGGAATTTAGAATTAAATGCCAATAATAGAATTAAACGCAAAGCCTAAGACTATTTCAAAAGATTTATTCTTTATTTTTCGAAAATCACTTTTATCTGAATCAGTCAAATCAAAGTTGTATCTAAACTCAGCCATTAGACTAACATTATCCTTTGGACCAAATATAAAACCAATACCACCAATCAATCCAATTGTGTTACTGCTTAGGCTATCATAAGTTGTTCTAAACCAATCAAGTGTTGAAATTTGGCTCATAAGTAAATTGATATTAGCACCACCAAAAATATAAGGAATAATATCAAATTCAATAGGTGGTGTATATTTCAACATTAATGGAATTGAAAAATAATCAAGGCGTACATCGGTTATTAGAGTTGTATTCTCACCTGCTTTGGGATAATTTAAAAACATCACTTCTGTCTGCATTCCTTTTTGCTCGTATTCCATTTGAATTAAAAGTGATAATCCCTGGAAATCAAAAAATTCACCATATATTCCAAGCATAAAACCATTTCGTTTTTGAAGATCAAGATCTTCTCCTTCCCATTCAAGATTTGAAGTAATATAACCAGCTTTTACACCAAAGTTTTTTACTAAAGTAAATTGTGCTTTTATGTTGCAAAAAACAAGAAAAAATACCAATGCATATTTAAATATTTTCATTTTTCTACCTCACTTTATTTAGTTTGCTTTTTTGTTGACGTATGAATTGATTTCAGAGACTTTATTTTTTTTTCCGTTACTGCTTTCATTTCGGCTAATGTTTCGGTGCTTAATAATTTAATGATTGATTCTCTTATTTTTGCCCACTTATTATGAACAGGACATGGTTTAGTTGGAGAACAACCAGGAAAACCGAGCAAACAAGTATTGAAAACTTCAACACCATCAATTGCTTTTACAATATCAATCAACTTGATTTTTGAGGGTTGTTTTCCTAAAAAGAAACCACCATCTTTTCCTTTTTTCGATTTAATAATACCACTCTTACATAATTTCTGTAATACTTTTGATACAAACTCTTTTGGGACTTTCAGCTCACTTGATATTTGTTCCGCGTTGAATTTTTTTTTATTTTCTTGAGTAGATAAAAATAATGTAGCTTGTAAACCTAATTCGCATCTTTTAGAAAATAAAACTGTCATAAATACCTCAAGGGAAAAGTTATTTATTTAATAAATTTACTTCAATAATTATTTATTTTTGTTATGCAAAAATAAAACATTTAAATCTTTTGAAAATATATTTTATCTTAAATCATTAACATTTTAAAATTATGTAAAGAGGAAAAATATGTCAATTCAAAAAGCGATAGTCAAACAATTAAAGGGAATTACATTTGCTGGGAAATCAAATTCAAATAGATGGGTAATGATGGATGGACCGGAATCATTTGGGGGAAGCGATGCCGCAATAAGACCTAAAGAACTTTTGCTAATATCTCTTGGTGGTTGCACCGGTAGTGATGTCGTTTCCATTCTTGAAAAAAAACGTGTTAAACTTGATGGATTTGAAGTAAATTTAACTGCAGACACATCAGATGAACATCCTCAAGTTTATAAAAAAATTCATTTAGAGTATGTATTTTATGGTAATGAAATTCAAGAAAAAGATGTCGAGAGAGCAATAGAATTATCAGAAACAAAATATTGCGGTGTGACGGCAATGCTTAATAAAGCTGTGGAAATTACTAATTCATATCGGATTGAGAATATAAATAGTAAAAAAAATATTGAGTGAAATTTAAATGATAGATACAAATAAAATAGTTGTCGTAGGAGACAAAGTTCTTATAAAACCTGAGAAGGATCTTGAGAAAACACAGAGTGGGTTATATCTTCCTCCTGGTGTAAAGGAGAAAGAAATTGTTCAAGGTGGTTATGTGATTAAGGTTGGACCCGGTTATCCTCTCGGTTTTCCATCTGAAGACGATGAACCATGGAAAGAAAAAAAACCAGTAAAGTATATCCCACTACAAGCAAGAGAAGGTGATTTTGTTCTTTTTATGCGCAAAGATGGAATTGAAATTGAAATGAATAAGGAAAATTATTTTATAATTCCTCATACTGCGATTCTTCTAATAATGCGTGATGAGGATTTAATTAACTAAATAAAAATATTAAAGGTGTAAAATGAGTTTTAATTTTGTCAAATCAGTTGTAGCGACTTTGAGTTTAATTTTATTCTTTAGTTGCAACAGCGGGGAGAAAAATGAAATGGAAAAGAAGTTCGAAGAGTTCGTAAAATCTTATGAACAAAAAGTAATTCCTTTATCAAAGGAAATTAATCTTGCGAGTTATGATGCGTCCATTAGTGGTAAATCTGAGGATTACCAAAAAGCAGCAAATTTGCAAATTGAATTATCTAAAATTTATTCAAATAAGGAAGATTTCAATCAATTGCTTGAAATTAAAAATTCAGAAGAGATTGAAGATGAAATACTTAAAAGAGAATTAATAATAATTTATAATTCTTATGCCGGTTATCAATTAGACGAAAAATTATTAGAAGAAATCATAAAACTGTCATCTCAAATTGAGGAGAAATTCAATACATTCAGAGCTGAGATAAACAATAAGAAAGTTACAGATAACGAGATTGAGGAAATTTTGCAAACGTCCTCTGAATCAAAAGAAGTCGAAGCAGTTTGGAATTCAAGTAAAAAAGTTGGTGCATTAGTTGAAGCAGATGTTATTCAACTTGTAAAAATGCGGAACGATGCTGCAGTAAAACTTGGTTATAAAAATTATCATGAAATGAGTTTATCTCTAAGTGAGCAGAACACTGAAGAAATTGATAAGCTATTTACTGAATTAGATGAATTGACAAAGAATGAATATATAAAATTGAAAGATGAAATCGATGAATTTTTAACAAAAAAATTTAATATTAAGAAGGAAGAATTAATGCCTTGGCATTATCAAGACAGATTTTTCCAGGAAGGACCAGCAATTTACAATGTAAATTTAGATACTTACTATAAAGATAGAGATATTGCTGAAATTACTAAGGAGTATTATAAGGGAATCGGATTGCCAATTGATGATCTGCTTGAAAAAAGTGATTTGTATGAAAAGGAAGGAAAATATCAGCATGCCTTTTGTACTCATATTGACAGAGAAGGTGATGTTCGAGTTTTATGTAACATCAAGCCAAATTATCGTTGGATGGGGACTATGCTTCACGAGTTTGGGCATGCTGTTTATGACAAATTTATATCAAAGGAACTACCGTGGACATTACGAAGTCCTGCTCATACATTCACAACGGAAGCAATAGCGATGTTGTTTGGACGTATGGCAGCAAATCCACAATGGCTTAAAGATGTTCTAAAAGTTCCTGTTGAAGAGAAGGATAAAATTGCTGACGAATGTTTTAAATCATTAAAATTGCAGCAATTAGTTTTTAGTCGTTGGGCTCAAGTCATGTATAATTTTGAAAAGGAAATGTACAAAAATCCCGATCAGGATTTAAATAAACTCTGGTGGGATTTAGTTGAAAAATATCAAATGGTTAAGAAACCTGAAGGAAGAAATCAACCCGATTGGGCAGCGAAAATTCATGTTGCTCTATATCCAGCTTACTATCATAATTATCTGATGGGTGAGTTGCTATCATCACAACTTTATTTCTACATATTGAATAATGTTTTAAAAGTTAAAGACGACGGCGATTATAGCTTTAATAATGTGAAAGAAGTTGGAGAATTTCTAAAGACGAAGATATTTGAACCAGGTCAAAAATATTATTGGAACGATATGATTGAAAAGGCAACAGGTGAAAAACTAACAGCAAAGTATTACGCAAAGCAATTTGTTGAAGGAAATTAGTAAATCTTTAAACAATAAGAATCACTGATTTTTCCAGAATTCAAAAGACATTAAGTAAAACTTTTATTGGGTTCTTTCGTCTTAATTTTACTTAAATAATATTTTTTTTAATAAAGGAGAAAAGGTTAATTTATGAACCGATCAAGCCAAAAGTTAGTCTCAAAATTTATTTTGATACTAATTCTGTTTTCTACAAGTTTATTTGCACAAGGTATTTTTAAAGCCGACCTTGATACTGTAACTGCAAAGAAATTTGACACAGGAAAAATGTGGACATTTGATTTTCCCCCCACTGATTATTTTGAATCAACTTACAATTTCAAACCAAGTGACGAATGGTATGAACAAGTCAGACTTTCTGCATTGCGAATTCCCGGTTGTACAGCTTCGTTTATTTCAGCTGATGGTTTAATAATGACAAATCATCACTGTGCTGATGGATTAAGACAATCAATTCAAAAAGAAGGGGAAGATTTAGACCAAACCTATTTTTATGCAAAAACACTTGAAGAAGAAAGACCAATTCCAAATTATTTTGCTGACCAGCTCGTTTTAATTGAAGATGTAACCGATGTAGTTTGGGAAGCCTATGAGCAAGGCACAACTGACGAAGAGAAAACAAAGAATGTTGAATCAAAAATTGAAGAACTTCAAAATCAATATTCAGAGGAAACTGGTCTTGTGTGTCAGGTTGTTACTTTCTACAATGGTGGCAAATATTCACTTTACGGTTATAAGAGATATACCGATGTGAGAATGGTATTTATTCCTGAATTTGAAATTGGTTCTTATGGTGGTGATCCTGATAATTTCACTTATCCAAGATATGATCTTGATTTTACTTTTATGAGAATTTATGATGAAAACGGTCAACCCGTTAAGCCACAATATTATTTCAAATGGGGAATGCAAGATCCTTCAAAAGACGATGTATTGTTTACTATCGGTAATCCCGGTTCGACAAACAGATTAAAAACTGTTTCTCAATTAGAATATCAAAGAGATTATTTCTATAAGATTATAGCATATTTGTTGGATGGTCAGTTCACTGGATATGAAAAATTAAAATCAATATATCCCGAAAGAACTGAAGAATTTGAAGCAGCACGAAGAAGAATAGGTAATGGTTGGAAATCACTTACAAATACTTATAAATCACTTAATGACGAATATCTTTTTGCTCGTAAGAAAGCTTTTGAAAAAATGATATTACAAAAAATCAATAGCGATTCTGAGTTGAAGGAAAAATATGGTCATGTGTGGAGTTCGATAGAACAAGTTAATAATGAAAAAAGAACTATTTCGCCTGAGTTTTTTACTCTTTCTACATTTGGTAGATTCGAATCGCAATATTTCACAATAGCAAATTCAATTATAGATTTGGCTTTACAATTACAAAAGCCGGAAGAAGAAAGAGATCCTGCTTATAAATCAACCGAGATTGGAACAACTATCGAGAATATTTTCCCAACTCAATTTGATAAACCTGTTCAGGATATGAAATTGAAAATCCGTCTGGATATAATACAAATGAATCTTGGTGATAACCACGAACTTGTTCAGAAAATGTTTAAAGGCAATAAAGGCAATGATGCTCTCCAGTATGTTTTAGAAAATTCTATTGTTGTTGACAAAGAAAAAATCCTAAAATTAAAAGATATGTCTGGTGATGATATTCTTGAACTTGATGACCCGTTATTACATTTTGTAAAATATTCAAACGATAAATTAGAAGAGATGGGTGCGACCTTAGAAGAATTGAACAACACAGAAGCTGCTTTTGAGAATTTATTGGGGCAAGTTCAATATAAAATATTTGGAACTTCGATTCCTCCGGATGCAACATTTACTTTAAGAATTGGTGATGGTGTCATGCAGCAATATGAATATAATGGTACAACAGCTCCACTAAAGACAACCTTCTATGGTATGTACGATCGATATTATGGATTTGACAAAGAATATCCTTGGGATTTACCCGAACTTTGGAAAGTTCCGAATCCAGAATTGGATTTATCAACAACATTTAATTACATTACGACAAATGACTTGGTAGGTGGAAGTTCAGGTAGTGCAGTTATAAATAGAAATCGTGAAGTTATGGGTGTTGCATTTGATGGAAATATTGAAAGTTTATCAGGCGATTTTATTTATATGACAAATACAAACCGAGCTGTTATTGTTTCAAGTGTTGGAATTGTCAAAGCCTTGGAATATGTTTACAAAGCGGATAGAATCGTTGAAGAATTAAAGAATGGAAAAATCAAATAAATAGTTTTTGAATTGTATAAATAACCCGGTTATCACAGCCGGGTTTTTTTATTATTTCAAGTCTCCTTTTTCGTCTTTCTTACTTTTCATTTATATTGTAAATTTGTAACAAAAACTTATAAAATTATGTCCATTGAAAAAGACGATGAAGTATTAGGTAAAGCATACGATTCAAAATTAATGAAACGACTGCTTGGGTATGCACGTCCTTATCTAAAGTATCTAGTTTTTGCAATTGTACTTAACATCGTCGTCGCTGGATTGGGACCTGTCAGACCTTTTCTTACAAAAATTGCTGTTGACGATAATATTGCAAATAATGACTATGATGGTTTGTTAATTATTTCTCTGCTCTTGTTTGGTTCACTTTTATTACAATCCTTGATACAATACTTACTGACTTATTACACACAATATATGGGTCAAAAAATCATTTATGATTTACGAATAAAATTATTCGGACATATACAAAAACTTGCATTGAAATTTTTTGATAAAACTCCTATCGGAAGATTAGTAACTCGCGTAACAAATGATGTTGAAGCCCTAAACGAACTATTTTCTTCTGGCATTGTAATGGTGTTCAGCGATATATTTATTATTATATGGATACTGGGTTTTATGTTTTTTATGTCGTGGCAATTAGCTTTGGTTACATTATCTGTTTTGCCTATACTTTTTTATGCAACATTTTTATTCAGACGTAAAGTCCGCGAAACTTACAGAGATGTCCGATTTCACCTTGCGAGATTAAATTCATATATGCAGGAAAGAATATCTGGTATTCAAGTTATTAAAATTTTTTCTAAAGAGAATATTGAAAAGGAAAAATTCGCCGGAATAAATAAAGACCATAAAGTTGCAAATATTAAATCGATATTTTACTATGCAGTTTTTTATCCTATTGTTGAATTGCTTGGATCAGTAGCAATAGGTTTGATTATCTGGTACGGTGGCGGACAAGTAATCCAGCAACATTTAACACTTGGTGTTTTGTTTGCATTTGTTCAGTATACAGAAATGTTTTTCAGACCGATACGAGATTTATCAGAGAAGTATAACATAATGCAAACAGCAATGGCATCTTCTGAAAGGATATTCAAATTGCTTGACAATGATACATTTATTGTAAATCCGACTAACCCGATTGCAATAAATGATGTTAAAGGTAAAATTGAATTTGAAAATGTATGCTTCGCTTATCATCAAGACGAGTATGTTCTAAAAAATATTTCTTTTGTCATCAATCCGGGAGAAACCGTTGCTATTGTTGGTGCTACTGGTGCAGGTAAAACTAGTATTATTAATTTGTTTACTCGCTTTTACGATATTGATAAAGGAAGAATTTTTCTGGACGGTGTTGACATAAAAAATATTGATAAAAAAGAATTAAGGAAAAATGTTTCAGTTGTAATGCAAGATGTGTTTTTATTTTCGGGGACAATTAAATCTAATATAAATCTTGATTCGAAAGAGATACCAATAGAGAAAGTCATCGAATCCGCGAAAATAATAGGTGCTGATAAATTCATCTCTGCATTACCAAATAAATATGATGAAGAGGTAAAGGAAAAAGGAGCAACCTTAAGTGTTGGTCAGAAACAATTAATTTCTTTTGCACGTGCACTTGTTTTTAATCCAAGAATTTTAATCTTGGATGAGGCAACATCAAGCATTGATACTGAGACAGAGATTTTAATTCAGTCGGCAATAAGGAAACTGTTAGAGAATAGAACATCAATTGTAATTGCACACAGACTTTCTACAATTCAAAATGCAGATAAAATAATTGTACTGCATAAAGGAGAAATACGGGAGATGGGAAAACACAAGGAATTACTTGCACAAAAGGGTATTTATTATAAATTGTACCAGCTTCAATATAAAGAACAAGAACTAATAAAATCAGTTTAAACCGGAGGAGAGATGCAACCGAATAGATTTATGACAATTGAAAGACATATTCTTGAAGGTGAGAAGAAACATCCTCACGCAACGGGTGAGTTATCAAACTTGCTTCGCGATTTTGCTATGGCTGCAAAAATAATTTCACTTGAGGTGAACAAAGCAGGCTTAGTTGATATATTAGGGTTTACAGGTGAAAGAAATATTCACGGAGAAGAGGTAAAAAAACTTGATATTTTTGCGCACGATATGATGTTGGCGGCTTTACAACATGGAGGACATTTTGCAGTTATGGCCTCTGAAGAGGAAGAGAATATTATTCATATACCAAAAGGCATGTCTATTGGAAAATATGTTCTTTTATTTGACCCCCTAGATGGCTCATCGAATATTGATGCTAATGTTAGTATCGGTACAATCTTTTCTATTTATAGAAGGGTAAGTCCCGAGGGGACACCTGGCACTTTAGAAGATTGTTTGCAGAAAGGTGTAAATCAAGTAGCTGCAGGTTATGTTGTTTATGGCTCTTCTACTATATTCGTTTATTCAACTGGTTTTGGTGTTTATGGATTTACTCTCGATCCTTCCGTCGGTGAATTTCTTTTTTCAAATGATGATATTAAGATACCCAGAAAAGGAAATATTTACAGTATAAACGAAGGCAATTATAAATACTGGCATCCGGGTTTGAAAAGATACATCAAACATTTACAGGATGTTGATAATCTTGATAAACCGTATAAATCAAGATATATAGGTTCAATGGTTGCTGATATTCACAGGAATCTTCTTTATGGAGGAATATATATTTACCCCGAAGATCATATTCACAAAACTGGAAAATTAAGACTAATGTATGAATGTAATCCGATGGCATTTATAGTAGAAGCAGCTGGTGGTCGTGCTACGGATGGTAAAATAAGAATAATGGAAATTCAACCAAAAGCTCTACATCAAAGAGTTCCAATTTATATTGGTAGCGAAGATGATGTTTTGCTTGCGGAAAAGTTTTTAAGAGAGTATAATAATTTATAATGGTTAATTGTTAATGTTTAATGGTTAATTTAAGTTACACTTGAAATTAATTGGTATATGTAATATGTGATTTTTAATTTATTAAAGATTTGTAATTTGCTTTTTGTAATTTGTGATTTATTTGAAATTTACTTTTTGTGATGTGAAATTTAAATATTATTTGGAGTATAAATGAATTTAGACATTCTTGCTTTTGGTGCCCACCCTGATGATGTCGAATTGTCTATAGGAGGCACTATTGCAAAATTAACTAGACAAAAATTAAAAGTTGGAATTGTTGATTTTTCTCAAGGCGAAATGGGGACAAGAGGAAATGCAAAAATAAGGTTAGTTGAATCAAAAAAAGCTGCAGAAATTTTAAAAGTAAAAATTAGAGAAAATTTATCTTTACTAGATGGAGGCATTAGAGTTAATCCAGAATTTGTAAATGTTGTTGTCAAAGTATTGCGAAAACACAGGCCAAAAATTGTGTTAGCTCCTTTTTACAAAGATAGACATCCCGACCATATTGGTGCGGGCTTGATTATTAAAGAAGCAAGTTATCTGTCAGGATTAGATAAATATAAAACGATTTATGGCGGAAAAGAACAGAATAGGCATCGACCATTCAGAGTATTTTATTTTTTTCAAACATTCGAAGTAGAGCCAACTTTCATCGTTGACATTAGTGAAACATTTGACTTGAAAATGAAATCTATAAAAGCTTACAAAACGCAATTCCATAATCCCAAAAGTAAGGAACTAGAAACCACTCTTAGCAATCCGAATTTTTTGAAATATATCGAGGCAAGATGTAGATTAAATGGATTCAAGATCGGGAAAGAATTTGGCGAGCCATTTTACTGTGAACAAGAAGTTGAAATGGATTTAGCAAATTTTATAAATAAAATAAACTCGAGGTTAAAATGAAAAAAGCATTTTTTGTTATTCTTGCGTTTCTAATTTCAATGCAGATATTTGCACAGAAACATCCTTTGACAATTGAAAATTTATGGCAAATGAAAAGAGTGGGCAATGTTGATTTATCCAATGACAACGAAATCCTTGCCTTTACTGTTACTACTTTTAATATGGAAAAAAACAAAGGAAAAACTGAGATTTGGTTAATTAATACCGATGGCTCCAATCTCAAAAAATTTGGTGAATTCGAGAAGAGTGTTTCTCAACCAAAATTTATTCCTAATTCAAATAAGTTATCCTACATTTCTGAAGGGCAATTATGGTCAGCTGAAATTGATGGCTCTAATCAACAAAGACTAACCGATGTATATTCAGGTGTTGGAGAAGTAGTATGGGCTAAAGATGGAACTAAATTTTTATTTACTTCATCGGTTTATCCCGATTGCGAAACACAAGATTGTAATAAAGCAAAGGATGAAGAATTAAAAAACAGAATTCCCACAGGTGAAATTTTTACAGAGTTAATGTATCGCCATTGGGATAGTTGGCGTGGACCAAAAAGAAGTCATTTGTTTTTTTACAATTTGAAATCAAATGAATTTATTGATTTGACAAATAAAAGTATTTACGATGTTCCACCGATTGCGTTGGGAAGTGCTAACGATTATTCAATTTCTCCCGATGGAAATGAAGTTGCATTCACAATGAACACTTCTGATTTTCTTGCCTCTTCTACAGACAACGATGTTTTTACTTTAAATTTAATTGACAAAAATACTAAGCCAAAAAAAATATCCACAAGCAAAGGTAATGATAACCAACCGGTCTATTCTCCTGATGGCAAATATATAGCTTTCTGTTCAATGCAGAGAGAAGGATTTGAAGCAGATAAACAATCAATTGTTGTTTATAATCGTACAACAGGAGAACTTATAAATAAAACTGCTGATTTAAATATCTCTGCGGGACAAATTGTTTGGTCGCCTTGCTCTAAATATGTCTATTATACAGCAAATAACAAAGTATATAATTCTATTTACAGAATAAATATTGAAACACTGAACAATGATTTGGTTCTTGAATATGGTGATAATTCAAATTTAATAATCAATAATGATGGTGATAAATTTTATTTTATTCTTCAAAAATCAAATTTGCCAAATGAGATATTTAAATATGAATTAGATATTAGGACTCCGAAGCAAATTACTTTTATGAATAAGGATTTGTTGTCAGAAATTGAAATGAATGATATTGAAACTTTTTGGTGTGATGGTGCTGAGGGAGCAAAAGTACAGTCAATTTTAGTTAAGCCACCATTTTTTGAAAAAGGGAAAAAATATCCGATGATATTTTTAATTCATGGTGGACCGCAGGGGCATTGGTCAGATGATTTTCATTACAGATGGAATTTACAATTATTTGCTTCTCGCGGATATGTTGTTGTTGCACCTAATCCGAGGGGTAGTACTGGTTATGGTCAAAAATTCTGTGACGAGATTTCTAAAGATTGGGGAGGCAAGGTATATGTTGATTTGATGAGTGCTTATGATTACGCAGTTAATAATTTCGATTATATTGATAAAAATAATACATTTGCAGCTGGTGCATCTTATGGTGGATACATGATAAATTGGATTGAAGGACACACGGATAGATTTAACGCTCTTGTTTCGCATAATGGTTCATTTAATTTAGAAAGTATGTATGGTACAACAGAGGAACTCTGGTTTCCTGAATGGGAATTTGGTGGTCCTTATTGGGACAGTTCAGAAATTTACGAAAAGTTTTCTCCACATAAATTCGTCAAGAATTTCAAAACGCCCATGCTTATTGTTCACAGCGCCTTTGATTTTCGCCTTTCTGAATCACAAGCATTTGAATTATTTACAGCATTACAAAAGATGGGAGTAAAAAGTAAATTCTTATATTTCCCAGACGAAACTCATTTTGTAACTAAACCGCAGAATGCAAAGATGTGGTGGAATACAATTTTTGATTGGTTTGAAGAAAATAGGAAATAGAGCGCAACCATCGGGTTGACCCGATGGTTAACATTAAAATTATTATGATTTACAAACATTTATTTGGTCCAGTTCCTTCGCGTAGATTGGGTATATCACTTGGTGTTGACCTTGTACCATTTAAGGTCTGCACTTTGGATTGTATCTACTGTGAGGTAGGAAAAACGACAATTAAAACACTCGAAAGAAAAGAATATGTTATTTACGATGAAATAATTTCTGAGTTGAATCATTATTTCGCCGACAATCCTCAATTAGATTACATTACATTTTCAGGAGCAGGAGAGCCAACTTTGAATAGTAGAATTGGAGATGTAATTAAAAATATAAAAGAAAAATATAGCAATTACAAATTATGTTTAATTACAAATGGAACATTGTTTTATGATGAACAAGTTAGAAAAGAAGTACTTGATGTAGATTTAATTCTACCGTCGCTTGATGCCGTTTCCGATATTATTTTCAGAAAAATAAATAGACCCAACAAAAATTTAAGTGTTGATAAGATTGTTGAAGGTTTAGTCCTACTTCGCAAAGAATTTTCAAAACAAATTTGGCTTGAGATATTTTTTGTTGAAGGTTTAAATGATACTGACGAAGAAGTAAATTTATTGGTTGAAAAAGTTAAACTTATTAATCCCGATAGAGTTCAATTAAATACATTAGACAGACCAGGAACAGAGAGATGGGTGCAGCCTTTATGTGAAGAAAAATTGAAAAGAATTGCAAACAAATTTTCTCCTTTTCCTGTTGATATACTAACCCGCAAACAAACAAATGTATACAAAAACAAAATACCTGAAGATGTCGAGGAAATTATACTTTCCACAATAAAAAGAAGACCTTGCACCGCCGAAGATATTTCGCAAATGCTAGGAATGAAGATTATGGAAGTAAATAAATATCTTGCTATATTCGAAGAACAAAATATTATCGAAAAGCAAAATGAGAAGAACGGAGTTTTTTATAAAATTAAATAAAATATTTTTATTAGGTGCTTAAATGAAAACAAAAATTTTGATTTTCGTAATTTTAATATTTTTATCCGAAATTTTGTATTCTCAATCATATCCACAGACACTTACAATGCCAATGGTAAGTCCCAAGGCACAAGTAATGCAGCGAATCGGTTTAACTGACATTGTAATTGATTATCACAGACCAGGGGTAAAAGGGAGATTAATCTGGGGAGGACTTGTCCCCTATGGTATTGTGTGGCGTGCCGGTGCTAATGAAAATACAACTATTTCATTTTCAGATGATGTTAAAATTAACGGACAATTTTTACCTGCTGGGAATTATGGTTTACATATTATACCAAATACAGATGAATGGACAATTATTTTCAGTAAAGTTTATACTGCTTGGGGAAGTTTTTTCTATGACGAAAAAGATGATGCGTTAAGAATTATCGTAAAACCTACGGAATCACAATTTGTTGAAAGATTATGTTTTCGATTTGATAATTTAACTGATTCAACAGTAAATATTTCTCTTAATTGGGAAAATCTAAAAATACAATTCTCTGCTGAAGTTAATGTATTTGAATCTGTAATTAAAAGTTTTAGAAAAGAGTTGGTGTCGATTCTCGGATTTTACTGGTACTGTTTCTACGAAGCAGCGAATTATTGCTATCACAACAATGTTAATTTAACTGAAGCACTTGAGTGGGTTGAGCAATCAATTAAGCGTGAAAAGAATTTCCTGAACTTGACATTAAAAGCACAATTGATGCAAAAACTAAATGAGCAGGCAAATGTTGCTGCAATAATGGACGAAGCACTTGAGATAGCAACAGAATCAGAACTCAACCAATATGGTGAACAGTTGTTATCAGAAGACAATGTTGATAAAGCAATAGAAATATTTAAGTTGAATACTAAAAGGAATCCAAATTCGTGGGTTGCTTTCTATAATTTGGGCGAAGCATTTATTATTAAAGGTGATAAAAATATTGCTGGTGAATATTTACAAAAAGCATTAAGTAACGCACCTGCAAACGAAAAAGAAAAAATTAAAACAACGTTACAATCAATAAAGCAATAGGTGAGTTCATGCAGTATATTAAATTAGGTAAAACGCAATTAAATGTATCAACAATATCATTTGGTGCTTGGGCAATAGGTGGAGCAAACTGGGGTCCTACAGATGATGAGGTTTCTAAAAATGCAATTCGTAAAGCACTTGATCTTGGAGTTAATTTAATTGATACAGCTGATGTATATGGATTCGGTCATTCAGAGGAATTGATTGCAGACATAATCAAAGAAAGAGGAAAAGGAGATTTGATAATTGCTACTAAGGCTGGCAATGATTTCTATAATGCAACAAAAAATGATGATGAAGGTTATGGACCAATAAAAGAAAATTATAAAAAGGAATATATTATTTTTGCCGCTGAACAAAGTTTAAAAAGACTGGGTGTTGATTCTTTAGATATTCTTCAACTGCATAGTCCAGACATCTCGAAATTGATGCAAGATGAACCTTGGCTCGCTTTAGAAGAATTAAAAAAAAGTGGTAAAATACGATTTGCAGGGCTAAGTATAAAATCTTTTAAGGAAACAGAAAAAGCTATTTTGCTCGATGAACATTATAATATTTTAGATACGATTCAGGTCAGATATAATTTATTGGAAAGAGAAGCAGAGAAGGAATTATTGCCAAAAGCGATGAAATACGGAATTGGTGTTATTGTTAGAATACCTTTATTGTTTGGATTATTAACAGGAAAGTTTACAATCAAGTCAAAGTTTGGTGATGATGACCACAGAAAATTTAATTTATCACCAGAAAAAATTAAGGAGTATTTACTTCAATTAGAAAAAATTCAACCACTATTTAACGAATATCCTGCTCAAACTATGGCACAGGTTAGTTTAAGATATTGTATCTCACATCCGGCTTGTCATATCGCAATACCAGGAGCCAAAACACCACAGCAGGTAATGGATAATTGTGCTGCATCAGATTTCGGACCGATACCGCAAGAAATTTTAGATAAATACCTGTAGAGCGAGATTTATCTCGCTTGATTTATGCGAACTCAAGTTCGCTGTACATTGTTGAGCGAAAC
>JAFGPR010000160.1 GCA_016936095.1 Ignavibacteriales bacterium
ATTACTTGAATATTCACCTGAGATGATATATGAATCACCGTCCAATAATCTCTACCTACTTTGGACAGAAAATAAACTTGTAGCACTATCAAAACTTACAGGTGAAACTGTTTGGACTTTTTTGTATTGATTTAATAACAATGTTTAAATTCTTTTCAATTCTTTTTATCCAAAATTTTATAGATGACACGCAGTAAAATTATGAATTTAAAAGAATAAATACAATATTTGTATTGAAAAAAAAAATTATTGCGTAAAAAACAAGTTGTGCGAAATTCAATTCGCCCCGCTCAAAAAGAAAGATTATTAAAACAATAATGATTATAATTTCAATATGATTAACGAATCTTATATTTTAAGGATAGTAAGAGAGGATATATTAAGAATACTTGCTGAGGTAAGAAGGGGTATTCCATTAGATTCTATAAAAAAAGAAGTTAAAATTTCCTCTTTTTTTATATCTAAAGTACTTAAAGAACTTGATAGAGAAAAGTTGATAGAAACTAAAGAAAATCTTATTAAATTGACAAAAATTGGACAAGAAAAATCAAAAAATATTTTAAGGAAGCATCTTGTACTTGAAAATTATTTTAAAAGAAGCTTAAATAAAAAAGCAGCACATAGAAAAGCCCATATTCTTGAACATTATATCTCTGAAGAGGTTACTAAGAATATCGATAAGCTATATACATTAAAAGAAATAGGGATTCCTTTAACAAAGTGTAGATTACAAAAAAATAGCTTAATTGCTGATATTATTACCCCCGATTATAAACTATTTGAAAGAATAGTCAGTATGGGGATATACCCTGGAGAAAAAATTGATATAGTAAGTATAACTCCTTCTTATATTGTTATTAAAATAAAAAACAAAAAATTTGTTCTGAGCAAGAGTATATCAAAAATACTTAAAGTGTTAAAATATGAAAAAACTTAAGATACTTTTAATTGGACAGCCAAATGTAGGAAAGTCTTCCTTGCTCAATGCAATAGTTGGTCCAATAGTTATAATATCCAATTATCCTGGGACTACTGTTGAAATAACAGAAGCCAAAAAGATAATTAATAATACAGAAATTGAGTTTGTTGATACTCCTGGTATATATTCCATCTCGGATAGATCAGAGGAAGAAAAGGTTACTGAAAAAGAATTATTTGAAGAAAGAGTAGATGGCGCAATAGTAATTGTTGACGCAACTGCTCTTGAGAGAAGCCTTTACATGGTTTTACAAATATTAGAGGCAGGAATACCTACTATTTTGGCTCTAAATTTTGTAGAAGATGCTGAAAAGAAAGGAATAAAAATCAACTCCGAAAAATTAGAAATACTCTTTGATATTCCTGTTGTTCATATAAATCCTCTAACTAAAAAAGGAATAAATAAGCTTTTGGATATAGTGTTAAAAATCAGGCAAATAAAAAATCAGAATTTCAGAAATGAATACGATGATCACATAGAAAAAGCAATAAGTAAAATATCCATTAATGTTGAAAGCCAACTTCCTATAAGATTTGTTTCCTTAAGGGTTTTAGAAGAAGATGAAGACTTCTATAGATATTTAAAAAATAACAAAATGGTTAAAAAAGTTAAGGAAAACTTGAAAAATCATCACCCAAAAGTTGCGGAAGATATAGCTATAACCAGATACGGTACCGCTTTGTTTATAGCAGAAAAAGTTACTCATCTAATTCCTCCCAAAAAGGGAAAAAACTTTGAAAAGAAATTTGACCAAATTATTTTACATAAAACATTTGGTCCCCTTACAACCAGTTTATTTCTTCTTACTATTTTCGGTATACTATTATATCTTGGTAATATAACACAAAGCGTGATTATGGGATTAACTGAAAATCTTTTATCTTCCTTAGAGGGTGCGGAACATTCCATCATTAATATGATACTGATTCGAGGATTAACTGGTCTTGCCATAGGTGTTTCTATCGCATTACCATATGTATTACTATTTTATTTGTTTTTGGGTTTACTGGAAGATGTAGGAATTCTTTCTAGATTTATTGTTAATGCAGAAAGACTTTTGAAAAAGATAGGCTTACCCGGGAAATCATTTATTCCTCTAGCATTAGGATTGGGCTGCACTGCAGCAGCAACTAGAGCTACCAGGGTTTTGTCATCTAAAAAAGAGCAATTTAACACCGCCTCTTTATTTGCTTTTGTGCCGTGTTCCTCAAGAATTGCTATAATAATGGGAGTAGTCGGATTCTATGGAGGGACAATATTGGCTTCCTCTGTTTTTGCCACCCTAATTATCGCCGGTCTAATTTGGGCTTTCGGAGTAAAAAAAATTATTCATATAAAGAGCGAACCGTTACTTTTAGAACTACCACCTTATAGAAGGCCCCTGATTAAAAATGTTCTTGCTAAAAGCTGGATCAGGATGAAAGATTTTGTATATATAGTCATACCCTTATTAGCACTCGGAGGAATAACTTATGGATTTTTAGAAATATGGGGCTTTACCAACGTCATAGTAGAACCGCTTTCTCCGATCACTGTTTTGTTAGGATTACCTGCTATAACTATTATTCCTTTGATTTTTAGTTTCTTGCAGAAGGATTTAACAGGGGCGATGCTTATATCAGTCCTCGGAACTAAAATATCTACAGCGTTAACTTCAATTCAAATCTATACTTTTGGTGTGGCAACAACCATTGGGATTCCCTGCATAATTGCTCTGGGAACGCTCATTAAAGAATTTGGATACAAAAAGGCAGTAGGTTTAACGATAATTTCAATAATTTATGGTCTTTTATTTGCTGGTTTGATTTGGAGAATAATCTCAATTTTTTAATAATGTCTAAGTATATTTATGAGGGGCTCCGTAAACTCAAAGTTACTTCGTATTTTTGGCGCTATCGCACTCGAACAACAGCGATTAAGAGGTTCCGAAATCTTGCAGACTTCTCCACCCAAATTCAGCTTTCAGCTCTGTTCGCTTTGCTCATGAGGAAAACTGAACTTCTGTTAATCGCCTAAGTTAGCGGTCATTATGAAATATGGAATTACAATTACATAATTATTTAAAGGATGCTATTAAATAATTGCAGAATATGAGAGACATGATTGCTCTAAAATTATTAACAATTTTCCTATTAATAACACCCGTGTCATGTGCATAGGAAAAGGGGGATAGGCAAAATCATTTAATTTCTGATCCTGAATCGCAACAAATGAGTTCACAAGTTCTGAATAATATGTTACAGACAATAAGAAATGAAAATTATAATATTCACAGCTTGCTTATTTCAAGAAACGATACTGTTGTTTTCGAATCATATTTCTACCCTTATCAGAAATCCTTTGTCCACGACCTTGCCTCTGTAACTAAAAGTATAACTTCATTATTAATAGGTATTGCTATTGACAAAGGCTTTATTGCTAATGAAAATCTGAGAATAGAGCAATTCTTTCCTGAATACAAAGCATATGATAATAAATTTCATTCTATTCAAATAAAAGACTTGTTAAACATGACATCTGGATTCGAATGCAGTTGGAACGACGGAGAAAAAGAACTATATAAGATGATGGAAAGCTCGGATTGGGTCAAGTATATGTATAGTTTGCCTTTTGCAACAGAACCTGGTAAATATTTTTCATATTGCAGCGGCAATTATTACTTGCTCGCTGAAATAATACAGCGCACTACAAATATGAGCTGCCATGAATTTGCTAAAAAATATCTTTTTGAGCCAATGGGAATAAGGGAATCATATTGGATACAGAACAAGAAAGGAGTGAATCAAGCTTGGGGTGATTTGTATCTTTCAACTTCAGATCTTTCGAAAATTGGCAGCCTGATAATCCATAATGGCAGGTGGGAAGGAATACAAATTGTTTCTGAAAATTGGCTATCAAAGCTTACACCACAATATGCAATTAATGACGAGGAACAATATGGTCTAGGCTGGTGGTTTGAAAATGAACAACCAGATAAAATTGAGGCTATTGGCAGAGGCAGACAAAGATTGGTAATTTACAAGAAACTAAAATTAGTTATAGTTATGACTGGTGGCGGTTTTGATTCAGGAGAAATTGATAATTTTGTATTGAATTCTATTGCAGAATATAAAAAAGATTCAAATAATTCAGCTGATCTAAGAATTTTGCATAATCAGTTTTCACAACCGATTAACTTGACAACAAATACTGATGATCTGATAAAATATAAAACCATTGATAACCAAAAGTACTATTTCGCCGATAACGAATTTGATCTTGTTTCTCTAAGTTTTAAACTGAAAAATCAGATTCCATATATCTTTCTAAAATTGGAGGATGGGAGTACAGAAGAACAGGAAATCGGATTTAATAATCAATTCGCATTTGGCAAGGAAAGATTTATGCAATTGCCTATTGCAGTAAGGGGTGAATGGATAAATGAGCATACATTAAAAGTTGAATACAATGAACTCTGCAGAATTAATAGATATTATTTACATTTATCTTTGAAAAGGATAAGGTTAAAATGCGAATTGAAGAGAATGGTGAAGATGATATAAACATCGTTGGTACAATACAGTAAAAACAAAGAACCGCTAACAAGCGGTTTAGTTAATTGCTGGTGCAGTGCGTTATCGAGCTGTACTGCTATTATCAAAAGTAGTTGTACCTTGATAGGAGATCGCCCGCAATCCCTTACTGTCCATATTGGCAAACGTAGTATATAATTCGAGGTGATACGACGGAAAACTAAACTTGACAAATTAGGAAACAACAGAGATATGGTGAAAATTAAAAAAATTATTGAAAATAAGAAACAATTCCTTGACTTATTGTTGTTAGCAGACGAGCAAGAAAATATGATTGACAAGTATTTGCCGAGTGGAGACTTGTTTGCTTTATATGACGATGATTTGAAAAGTGTTTGCGTTGTAGTACCTATAAATAGCGAAACCTGCGAGTTGAAAAACATAGCGACTTACGAAAAATATCAGGGTAAAGGTTACGGTAGAGCATTAATAAATTTCATTTCTGATTACTACAAGAACGACTACAAAACAATGCTTGTCGGGACTGGTGAAACGCCGACAATCTTGTCGTTTTATGAAAGTTGTGGATTTGAAAAGTCATATCGTGTAAAGAATTTTTTTACAGACAATTACGACCACCCTATTTTCGATGGCGACATAAAACTTGTCGATATGATTTATCTTAAAAAGAATTTACATGAATAGCAGGAATGGCTTACAAACGAAATAAAAACGCTGAACAAATAAGTACTACCACAAAAAGCGGTCAAGCAATGCGTGTCTAATACTTTTTCGTAAGTTTGAAAACATAACAAAGCATTTAACGATCTGACAGGAAAGCACGCTGAAACCCGCACTGCTCATACCACCACCGTTAGACCACATCAGAAAATCAATTTTTTCGATAAAATTTAAATATTTTAATAAATTTTTATTATCTTTGAAATAATTAACTTCGAAAAACTATTAACTTACAGAACACTAATTATGGACTTCAAAAAAATAATAAGTTTTTTAACTGATCTTGGTAAAAATAATAACAAAGTTTGGTTTCAAACAAATAATGAAAATTATCAATATGCTAAAGCAAAATTTGAAGAATTTATTGATATTCTTATACCAATGTTGAAAGAGGTTGACAATGATATTGATGTTGAATCTTCAAAAGAATGTATATTTCGAATATTCAGAGATGTGAGATTTTTTAAAAATAAATCACCGTACAAAACAAATTTCGGTGCCTTCATAGCTGAGGGAGGGCGTAAGAGTAAACATGCCGGCTACTATTTACATGTCGAACCAAATAAATCTTTCATCGGAGGTGGAATATATATGCCCTCTCCTGAGATATTAATAGCAATTAGAACTCATATTTATGAAAATATTAAAGATTTTAATGCAAT
>JAFGPR010000161.1 GCA_016936095.1 Ignavibacteriales bacterium
ACATTTTCAATTTTTGATGTAAAAACGAGAAAGCATTTTAAAACACTTAAAACAGGAAAAACCCCAAGAGGTATTGCGTGGATAAATGATTCTACAGTCGCAATCACACTATTTGGAAATGGAGACCTTCAGGTTTTTAATATTAACACGGGTAAAGTAATACACACTTATCAAGAGCGTGGTGCGATGCGAGATGTTCGTTACGATACAACATCAAAAATTCTTTATATGGGTAATATGGGAACTAATTTAGTTTATAAATATAGTTGGGCAGAGAAGAAATTACTTGCAACTGAAAAAGTTGATTCACATCCAAATACAATAAAACTCACTCCTGATTGCAAATATCTTTACGTTTCTTGTAGAGGTCCGAATAATCCAAAGGGATATGTAAATAGAAGTCCAAGGAATGGTGAATTCTCATTAATTCAAACTTCAGATTTTAAGACACTTGCAAGATGGACAGCAGGAAATCAACCAACAGGACTGGATGTTTCACCAAATGGTGCTTACTTAGTAGCAACTGATTTCAATGATAATATGTTAAATTTGTATGCAATTTCAAAATAATTTTGCATAAAATAAGGAGCTGGAAAATGAAAAAATTATTATTACCAATTTTTACTTTTATCTTATTCAATTGTAGTGGTGGTTTAGAATTATCTTCAGATGGTGCACCAGAAAAACAATTTGTATCAGCATTTCTAGATATAATGATTGAAGAAGAACGTGATTATGATAAAATGATGGAATTCCTATCTCCCAGTTTTATTGAAGAGAATTCTGTTTCTAATTTTAAAGTAAATTCCTATTTCCCTACCGGTTATTCCATTGATTCTTATTCAGATGGAGTAACAAAAGCACAAATTTGGGGCGAAGAAAAATCTTGGGTACATTTATTGACATTCAAAGTTGTGATTGAAAATGAAAAGTATTATTTGTATCCTGGGGGTGCTTCAGATGAATGGATAGACCCTTGGTTCGAAGTTGAAACTTACATTAATGAATAATGTTAAATAAATCTTAATAATAAATTGGGGGAAAAGATGAAAAACCAAAAAATTCTTGCGTTTCTTATTTCGCTTTTTGTAATTAGCAATATTTCAATATTTTCACAAAAGGTATATTCCTGTGAATATAAAAGTGATGCTGATGTAGAAGTATATGTGTCCGATTACAAGAGCGATGCTGATTTAGTTGTTTACAAATGTGATTATAAAAGTGATGCTTACGGGAATAATGGCTTATGGTATTTTTGTGAATACAAAAGTGATGCTGATAAGAAAATTTATTTCTCCTACTACAAAAGTGATGCTGACTTAATAATCTATTTTTCTGATTATAAAAGTGATGCGGGTTGGCGAAATAAATCTAAAATGCATTTAATGTATTAATTCGAATTTAGAATACAGAAGTCAGAATACAGAAATTTTACTAATAAGTTTTATTCTGACTTCTTTTTTCATTGACAATTAAGCATTAAAATATTAATCATTGTAAAAACTTTCAACCCCTGGATATTTCAATTTCTCAACCGCTTGTTCTTTCGGCAGAATATAATATTGGACTTCAGCTTCGGAACACAGTTTACCATCAGCGTCAATTATTTTTGTCAAAATATTTGCAAGATTTTTATTTACTTCCTTCAATTCAGCAGTAATTTTTATTTTTCCTTTATTTGTAAATACAGGACGTTTATATCTAACTGAAATTCTGGAAGTAACTCCTCCTGTCTCTAATTTTGCATATACAAACCAACTTGCAATTTCGTCCATTAATGTTGCTTGTATGCCACCATGCAAAATATTATTATAACCTTGAAGATGTTGCTTCGGTTCCCATTCACAAACAATTTGTTTATCCTCGTCAATAAATTCCATTTGCAAACCTACTTGATTATGAGGACTGCAACCAAAGCAATTGTAATTCTCTTTACCAATAAATGGATTTATTATTTTCTTCATTCTTATTAAATAATTTTGTATTTGAAATTTACTAAATTATGTTTATGTTTTAATATATAAAATTACATTTTAAAAATATTAAATTAAAAATTATTATGATACAAAAATTTTTAATTTTATTGTTTTTTTCTTTTTCTTTTATTCAAGCACAAGTTGAAGATTTTCTTTACTATAAAAACCTAAATGATAGTGAAACACGCTTATCAGAGTTCAAAGATTCTGATGAAATGTTAAGGGTTAAACTCGAACAACTAAAATATATAAATGTTAGCCGAGCTAAATACGAAGCAAAACCCGTAAAATTAGATATACTTGCTTGCCGTGTCGCAAATAAACAATCTAAAGAAGCAGCAGAAAATAATTTCCAAGGGCATTGGAATTTGAGAGGAGAAAAACCATATCATCGATGGGGTAATGCAGGAGGACATGACCATATTGGTGAAAATGCTGCATCAAAGTGGTTCTCAGGTAAATTGGATAAGAGTCTAGAAAATCAATTACTTTTAATGAAAGAATCGCATGACTATTTCATGTCAGAGACACCTCCAAATGATGGGCATAAATTACAAGTTATAGACAAAGTTCATAATTATGTGGGGATTGGATGTTATATTAATGATCATCAATTTAGATACTACGAAGAATATATTGATAGATACATTAAATTTATTGATATTACTCCTGATAAGGGAAATCCAGATGGAAATATTTTAATTGTTAAACCAATATCAGATAAGCATTTTGTTTACGCTGTAATTGTTTATTATGAACCACTCCCCTCACCTATGAGTGTTGAAGAAGTAAATTCAATGAGTTCGTATCCCGATTTTACAGATGAAATTGCGATGGACTTATGGCCCTGGCATCTTAAGCAAGATGAAGATACGGGAAATTATCGAATTCCATTTTCCTTCAATAAAAGTGGTTCCTATTATTTTCATATTTATTTGAGTGAAGAAAAATTTACAGAAGGTTATGCTAATACAGAGGGAAAAATTCAAGCATCAGGAATAGTAATTTTTATTGAATAAAATTAATAATAAAATATTTGAAGCTTTTGAAAAACCTCAATGTGTCATATTGAGCGAAGCGAAATATTTCAATTTTCAATATAAGTGATACTTCAACCCAATAAATCGGGTTTCAGTATGACACGAACCGAGTTTTTCAAAGCCATCTAATGGTGAATAAAATGAATAGAAAAACTTTTATAAAAACTTTAATATTAACTTCAGGTGCAATTATGCTAAGTAATAAAAAACTTTTTTTCAAGAGTAATGATGAAGATATTATTACTCTTAAAATGATTTATAACAATTTTAGTTCTAATCAGCAACTAAAAAATGAATGGGGACTATCTATTTGGATCGAATATAAAAATGATGTCGTTCTATTCGATACCGGAGGTAATCCTTTAGCTCTTTGGGAAAACATAGAAAAATTAAATCTTAATACTCAAAGAATTTCTACAATTATTATATCTCACTTACATTGGGATCACATAAATGGGCTTCCTCTAATTCTTGAAAAAACAAACAATAAACCAAAAATTTATGTTCCAGAACATGATTTGGAAACTATCAAAGCAACTGCTTCAGGTGGAAATTATATTGGTATTACTGAACCACAAAAGATTAATGATTTAATCTGGACAACAGGTCAAATGGAAGCAAGTTATAAGAATAATTCCTTTTGCGAACAATCGATTATAATCCAAAAAGAAAATGCAATTTATGTATTCACTGGTTGTTCTCATCCTGGAATTGTTGAGATTGTCGAAAAGTCAATATCTATTTTTCCAAATAAAATAATTCAATTAGTTGCAGGTGGATTTCATTTGCTTCAACATAGCGAAGAGCAAGTAAAAAATATTTCTGACAAATTCAAGGAATTAGAAATACAAAAAATAGCTCCATCACATTGCACGGGTGAAAAGGCAATTGAAATCTTTAGGGATCAATGGAAAGAAAATTTTGTTGATTTTAACCTCGGAGATAGAATAAATTTATAATAATTTAGTTTATTTGGAATAACTATTTGTTATTTGAGTATCTAAATATTATTTCAAAAATCAAGAAAGGTGACAAACAATCATTCAAAATATTGTTTGACCAATTCTATGATGCCCTTTGCCGTTTTTCTTACTTGATTATTAAAGACAAATTCATAGCTGAAGATGTTGTTCAGAATGTTTTTATTAAAATTTGGGAAATTAAAATAAAATCGAGATTAATACTTCAATTAAATCTTACTTATATTCTGCGATTAAAAATTCATTGAAAAGTTAAGATGAAAGAGATGCTGCGAATTATTATAATTGTAATTTCTGGATTACTACACTTTGCTTATCTAATGATTTCATTTTTTATTGTATTTACTGTAATTTTCAATTATCCTAATTTTTTTGATAATATTTTATCAATTTTAGATTTATCTCAGACAAATATTCCAAGAGAACATGTAAACATTGGTTATCTCGAACTGCTTTTAATACCTATTTATCTTTTTCTTATTTTACTAATAATCACAACCTTGATACTATTTTTCAACCTAATTTTAAAAACTGCTAAAATGACTGCCGCATTTTATATGAATTATCTAGAAAAATTTTTATTTATCGACAAGAAAAGGACAATAAAATATTTTACGATGCTTGGAATACCTCTGATTTATTACACATTCCTAAAATTTTTTGATTCTGACAATTTAAAGAATCAAATACTCGTTGTTATGGTTCAAAATACAATTTGCCATTTTGGAGTTTTTGTTTTTGTAATTTTCATCAAATCCCTAAAAGATAAATTATACGACAATACAATCAAAACAAAATGGTACCATTTTCTATTTGAATTTTACTTAAAATTTTCATTTTTATTTTTAACACTAATTTTAATCATCCTACCTTATATTTTATACTTAAACTTGATTACAAATTACTTTGGTATTTTAGGATTTAACGTTTTTCTTGTTATATCTGTTTACATAAGTTATAAATTCTATACAGAAAACTTATATAAACTAATCGAGGAGTTTTAAAAACACCTTAAAAATAACAATAATAGGGATTAAATGCTTAAAGTATAGTTATTTACGTTGATTTCGCTGCCAAAATTGATTAGTTTTGTAAGTTTTATTTTAAAAATACAGTATAATTTTATGAAAAATTCAAAATCCCTTATAATTTTTATATTATTCCTTTTTTTAAATACGATTAATAATACTCAAATTAACTTAAAAGAATTACCAATACAAGATTATAATACGTTAAATCAGATTTTTTTAGGCAAAACTTCAACAAGAACTATAATACCTTTATATGAAAATTGGACTTGTTATTCAGAAAATTTATCACAGCAAACAAAGGTAAACGTTCCATGTTCTTTTTCTGGGGCAAACATTTTTTACTTTGTATCATATTTTAATGTATCTGCTTCACAAATATCTAATAATTCATTTTTCTTGAATTTTCTTGGAATTAATTACTACGCAGAAATCGAAATAAATGATATGTTGATATTCAAGACCAAAGGGGGTGAAATACCTTTCAAACTTAAAGTTCCAAATGAAATACTAAAAACCAATTCAAATAATAAAATTAAAATAAAAATTCATCACAACAATAATTCGCAATCAACAATACCATTCAATAAAAATTTTCTTTTTCCTGAAAATCTAGGTGGAATTACAAGAGATATTTTCTTAGAAGTACTACCTAGAATATATTTCGATGAGTTTAAAATCAATTTTAATTTATCAAAAGATAATTCGTCAGCTAATTTGAATATTTTGTTCAAAATAAATGATCTGAATAACAATGTCAATTTTAATGGCTTTACAGTGGATGTCACATTACTAGATAAATTTAAGCAAGAAATAAAATCATACAAAGGAGTTGGTGGAAATTTTTCTATTGACAAAAAAAATAGTTTTAATATCGCTCTTGAGAATCCTGCACTTTGGTCACCTGCTTCACCTGATTATTATTACATCACTTTAAAACTAATATCGAGTAATCAAATAATTGACGAAGTTACTCAAC
>JAFGPR010000162.1 GCA_016936095.1 Ignavibacteriales bacterium
AAGAAACTGAAGAACGAAACATTGAGTCTCAAATTAAGAGGCAAGGATTGGACAAGCAATTCAGAAACCGTATTAAAAAGATATGAACAATTTCACAAAGCGATTTTACAATATAAGAACGAAGATGTATTTGAATTATTTATGAATATTTATACAGGTATTGTTGATCCACATACAAACTATTTTTCGCCTGAGGATTCGGATAATTTCAGAATTAGCATGAGTTTATCTTTAGAAGGAATTGGAGCACAATTGCGGTCGGAAGATGATTATGTAACGATTGTAGGAATTGTACCTGGTGGTCCTGCAGATAAAAGTCAAAAACTAAAGGAAGGCGATAGGATTGTCGCCGTTGGACAAGATGATGAAGGAGAATTTGTAGATATTGTCGGATGGCGTACGGATGAAGCAGTAAAATTGATACGAGGTGATAAAGGAACAACTGTCCGTATGCTGATCCTTCCTGCAGATGCTAACATTGACTCGAAACCAGTTGAAATAAAATTAGTCCGGGAAAAAATTAAACTTGAAGATCAAGCAGCACAAAAAGATACTGTTTACATTTACAAGGATACCAAACTCTATACGATTGGTGTGGTAAAAGTTCCTGCATTTTATTTAGATTTTGAGGGCAAAAGGAAAAACGATCCTGATTATAAAAGTACAACAAAAGATGTTAAGCGGATAATTGAAGAATTTAAAAAAGAAGGAATTGACGGAGTAATCGTTGACTTAAGAAATAATGGTGGTGGTTCTTTACTGGAAGCAGTTGAATTAACAGGTTTGTTCATTGACAGTGGTCCTGTTGTTCAGGTTAAAAAATCAGATGGTATGATAGAAGTTGACAGGGATATTGATAATTCAATTACATGGAATGGTCCGCTTTTGGTTATGGTTAATAAAAATAGCGCTTCAGCATCTGAGATTTTTTCCGCTGCAATTCAGGATTATGGCAGAGGCCTGATTGTAGGCGAACAGACTTATGGAAAAGGAACAGTTCAGAATTTGATCGATCTAAGTAAATTTGTTCCAGCCGAAGACGACAACATAGGTCAACTAAAAATCACAGTTGCTAAGTTTTATCGCATTACCGGTGGCAGTACGCAACATAAAGGCGTGGTTCCAGATATCGAGTATCCAACAAGATATTCTGCTGAAGAGGTTGGCGAAAGTTCTTTGCCGAGTGCATTACCTTGGGATCAAATTGACCCGACTAAATTCAAAGCGGTTAATAATTTTTCAAAGAGTCTCTCTGATTTAATCAAAAATCATAGTGAGCGTGCGAAAAATAACATTGAATTCCAATTCTTGCTTGAGGACATAGAAGAATATAATAAAAACAAAGATTTGCAAATGGTCTCTCTTAACGAAGAAAAGCGAATACAGGAAAGAGACGAAGAAGACGCACAGAAGAAATTGAGAGATGAACAAAGACAGCAAAAATTGGAAATAAATATTGATAATGTTCCCGAAGTAAATACAAAACAAACAAAAAAAGAAGATTATTTATTGCAGGAATCGGGAGAAATTTTAACTGATTTTATTCAGTTGTCTAAGAATTAAAATAGCTTTTAAATCACAAATAAATAGACTTTTCGTAAGTTTTTATTGGGGAATTATTTTTTTAATTGCAACATTAAAAAAATCAACTTGATTTTTAAATAACTTATAAATACATTGAACTAAAGATTATTCGGAGTTTTGATGAATTATCCCGATGAAAATATTGGGAACGATAATAAATCTGGGAATGAAAAAGAGATTAAAGAGCAGATTAAATTCCTGAAAGAGAGCATCAGACGGGGAGATATCTATGCTATGATTGATACATTGGAGGAATCCATACAGTTATGTTTGGAAAATGATTTATTCGAAGACGGAATTTACATTGCCGAAGAATCTGTAAAAATCCTTCCATATAATTCAGAGATATGGCAACTGAAAGGTGTATTACATAACAACGCATTTGAATTTAATAAAGCTCTCGAATCATTTGATAAATCTATTGCATTGAATCCCACAGATGTTGAAACGCTAATTAATAAATCTATTGCAGAAGATAATCTTGGTTTATATGACGAAGCTATTAACACACTGAACAAAGCAGTTGAAATCGAACCGAATAACGAGGAAGTTTATTTTGGACTTGGAGTTATTTATTCCAAAACGGGAAATATAATTAAAGCAATTGAGAATCTGGAAACGTCTCTTAAACTCGATCCGGACTTCAGCGATGCATTATCAGAGTTGGCAATATGCTACGAAGCTCTGAATGATTTGAATAAAGCATTAGCAACTTATGAAAAATTCTTAGAATTAGAACCTTATAATCCGGTTGGCTGGTATAATCAGGGAATCATTCAGATTAAACTGAGTAAATTTCAAAAAGCAATAAATAGTTTTGAATTGGCAATTGCCATAAAGGATGATTTTGTAAGCGCCTGGTTTAATCTCGGTGTTGCTTATGCTAATTCAAACAAAATGTCTTTAGCGTTAAACAGTCTTAAAAAAGCATCAGTGTTAGATCCGAGAGATGAATCAATATGGTTTTATTTAGGTGAGATAAACCGCGAGCTTGAAAAGTATGATGATGCGATTGAAAATTTTAATAAATCTTTGGAGTTAGATCCAAATTTTTTCGAATCATATTATTCGAGAGGATTGTGTTATTCAACACTCGAAAGAGATTATCTGGCTCATGAAGATTTTAAAGACGTTGTTAAACTGAAAGGTGACTGGGACGAAGGATGGCTGGCAAAAGGTGAGCAGGAATTGAAAATGAAATATTTTGACGAGGCGATTACCAGTTTGAAAATTTGTATTGAACTAAATCCAAATCTTATAGAAGCTTGGGAATTTATTGCAGAAGCATATTCTGAAAAAGGCGACTGGGAAAAAGTAATTGATGCATATAATCAATGCATTAAATTAAAACCTGAAAACGCAAACGCATATTACGGAAAAGCAAAAGCGAATTTTCTTTTGCATAATACTCAGGATGCAATTGAATGTCTTCGTTCTGCGATTAAACTTGATCCAAGTATTAAATCACAATTGGTGAAGGATTATCCCGCAATCAAAAATACTTCGTTGTTTGATTTATTAGAATCAGAAAATAATTAAAAAAAATATATGAAAAAGAAAAACAATAATAATGTCAACATTATAGGGGTAATAGGTTATCCGCTTAAGCACTCACTTTCACCTTTAATGCACAACACAGCTTTTGCACTTAGCAAAATGAACTATAACTATATTCCCTTTGAGGTGCCAGGCTCATTCTTAAAAGATGCTGTGCGGGGGATGGTAGCTCTTAATATAAAAGGATTTAACGTTACACTTCCACATAAAGAAAAAATTTGCGAACATTTGAATATACTTTCAGAAGAAGCGATAATTATCGGTGCTGTCAATACAGTTGTAAACGATGCCGGACAATTAACAGGATATAATACAGATGTAAATGGAATCATTAAATCGTTAGAACCATATAAAAAGCAATTATCAGGTTCTGTTGCAACCATAATTGGTGCAGGAGGTGCGGCACGAAGCGCAATTTATGCTTTGATAACTTATTTCAAAGTACAGAAAATTAATATTATTAATAGAACATTCCAAAGGGCAGATTCTCTTAAAGAATATTTTACCTCGAGATTACTTTTTAATTCAATTAAAACATATGAACTAATGCCACCTGACAATTTAGAAACCATTCGTAATTCAAAATTAGTTATCAATACGACTTCTGCCGGTATGATGCCTGATGTTGATGATTCTCCTATTCCGAATTCCGAACCATTTGTAAAAGATCAAATCGTTTTTGATACGGTTTATAATCCATTGAAGACAAAATTTCTCAAACTTGCACAATCAAAAGACGCGATAACTATCGATGGTCTTTTAATGTTTGTTCAGCAAGGGGCAAAATCATTTGAATTGTGGACCAGTCAAAAAATGAGGACTAAGCGAATTTACAGTATACTTAAAAAATCAATTACCGATGAAGTTTGATTTTTCTTCGGTATATTGGCTAATCAAATCCCTAGCCAGTTTATTAAATAATTATTAATCAGTGGCTAACTATTTCATCAAAGTAATTTTTTATACCCCCACGCTATAGTAGTATTTTATTTGCAAAATTGTAAATTAGATAAAGTAATTTATAAATTTTTAGCAAATAAAAATTTTGAAACACATCCCTAAAATATTTTCTATATTGACACTATTATATCTAAATTCATTTTCCCAATCAGTTGATTTATGCAGCAATGCAAAGTGTTTTGATGAATTTGCAAAAAATTATAAGACATCTTACCCCGGAGATAATAACATTGATATTGTTTATTACAAACTCGATTTTGATCTTTTTGTTGAAGACGAATATATTGAAAGTATTGTAACGATAAAAGCGAAGAGTAAAATAAACAATCTTCTATCATTTTCACTTGATTTCAGTCATTATCTCACCGTTGATTCAATATTACTTAATGAAGCAAGAGTCAATTTTTCTCATTCAAATTATCTACTTTCCATTACACCAATAAACCCACTGATAATTAATGAATTGTTCACAATAGAAATTTTTTACCGTGGGACCCCGAATCCGGTTAACACAAACAGTTTTATGTTTGATGAGCACAACTCTGAATCCTGTGTATGGACTTTGAGTCAGCCATACGGGACTCCAGACTGGTTTCCCTGCAAGGATACTCCAGGCGATAAAGCAGATTCGGCAGATATCTGGATAAGGTGTGATAGAGATTTAATTCCTGTTTCTAATGGAAATCTTGAGGAAATAATTCAAGATACTGATTCGACACACATATACAAATGGAAATGCAGTTATCCAATAGCACATTATCTTCTGTCCTTAGCAATAGCAAATTATTCAAAATATTCAAATGTATTTATTTATAAGAACGATACAATGAACGTTGATCATTATATTTATCCCGAGAATTTAAATTCAGCATTAAAAAGCGAGTTGGATAAAACTATTGATATGCTAAAAATATTTACTGATTTATTCGGACAGTATCCATTCATTAATGAAAAATATGGTCATGCTGAATTTCGAAGAAATGGTGGAATGGAACACCAAACAATATCATCAATGGGAAGTTTTAATGAATTCATAATTGCACATGAACTTGCACATCAATGGTTTGGTGATAAAATAACATGTGTTGACTGGCAAAATATCTGGTTGAACGAAGGATTTGCAACTTATGCTGAGAAGTTATATGCTGAAGTAAAGTATGGTAAATTAGTTTATGATGATCTTGTTTTGCAAATGATGACCTCTGCAAAAAATGCGAAAGGTTCTGTTTATGTTAAAGATATTAACCAGCGAACAGAAATTTTCAATCGAGCAAGAAGTTACGACAAAGGAGGCACAATTCTTCATATGTTGAGAGGAGTTGTTGGTGATAATTTGTTTTTTGAAATACTTAAAGATTATGCAACTGATTCAAGTTTGGCCTATGGTGTTGCAGTTACTGAAGATTTTAAAAATATTGCAGAAAAAATCAGCGGACAGGATTTGGATTACTTTTTCGACGAGTGGGTTTACGGGGAGAATTTTCCCGTATACGAATATGACTGGAGCTATCAACCAACTGCAGGAAATAAATATCAAGTTATTCTTTCGTTGAATCAAATAGAAAACAGCAATCCAAAATTTTTTACTATGCCAATAGAGATTTCAATTAAATTCGATAACCAAGATACTTGTATTAAAATTTTAAATAACAAACAAAATCAAGACTATAATTTTACAATTAGCGAGAAACCGACACAATTAATTGTTGATCCGAATCATTGGATATTAATGGAGTCGTATAGCAGGTCAAACTTTGACATTCATACTTTTCAACTGAGGCAAAATTATCCAAATCCATTTAATGCAATGACAATCATAGAGTTTTCAATTCCATCAATCGAAGATGTAAGTTTGAAAATTTTCAACATTCTTGGTGAAGAAATGAAAACTTTAATAAACGAAGAAAGACGACCGGGCATTTACAAAGTCAGTCTTTCTGCGGATAATTTTCCAAGCGGTGTTTATATTTATCAATTAATTTCTGGAAGTAAAAAAGAAACCAAAAAAATGGTTTTGTTAAGGTAGGATTATTTTTAATTAATATTTTTGTTCAAAAAACTTCAGGGAAGCGCCAATTCACTAGCGAGGAATATAATTTTTAATTGGTTGATTGTTTTTATTAATGTTTATCCCCTAACGGGTAAAAGAAAAAATGCAGTTAAATTTTTTAGTCCGTAAGGCTTAAAGATTAATAAAAACAAAGCAACATCAATCAATCATTGGCCGTAGGACATTAAGATACATAATTGTAATGCGAGATTCATCTCGTAAGAATTATATCGTCCATCTGGAACTTTGATTGTTTGTGTGTTGTGTTTTTTACCGATATGTAGTGCCTACGGCACTTAATTTATTGTAAAGCGAAACGCAGTTTCGCTAAAATACAAAATTATTTAAAACAAATCCCAGAGGGATGAAACATTTATAGAAAAAAGAAAACGCATAAAACAGGAAACCCTTTAGGGGTGATATAAAAAAGGTCATTTCGACTTCGCTCAATGACCAATTGGATATAAAGTGTGGAGGGGAATTGATTTCGCACAAATTGGTTTTTACAATAAACTATGTCTACTGACTGTAGCCGTGTTTGCTGAGCGTAGCCGAAGCAAACATTTTTCGCCGCAGAGACGCAGAGGCGCAAAGGAGGATATGTAGAGCGGAACTCTGTTTCGCTCACCTAAGCAGGACATCTTATTATGTAAAACTCACCTTTGGCTGTCTTCCCGACAAATCGGGACAGGCTTTTGGAGCAAGAGAACTACCTATCCTTCTACGTATTATTAACCCCGCCATTTATGGCGGGGATGGAAAGAACCCCAAACACACCGGGCTTTAGCCCAAAAATGTGTCGTCCCTCTGGGACTTTGGTTTGTTTTTATGTTGTGTTTTTTACCAATATGTCGTGGCTATGCCACTTAATTTATTGTAGTTCGAAATTGATTTCGCACAAATTGGTTTTTACAATAAACTATGTTTGATGAATGTAACCATGTTTGCTGAGCGTAGCCGGAGCAAACGTTTCAAGTATGCTCATTTCGACTTCGCTCAATGAGCGATATTGTGTCTGCTGAAGAAAGTCGTGTTTGCTGAGCGTAGTCGAAACAAACATTTTTCACAGCCGAGTAGCCGAGATGCTGAGAATTAAACCTCATCCTAAATCCTTCTCCTTGGTAAGGATAAGGACTTTTATTTCTCTCTCTTTTATAAGGAGACCTGTCCCGAGCAATCGGGAGGGGTAGGGATGAGGTTTTTATATTAAAATAGCATAATTTATTAGACCCCTAACGGGGAAATAAATATCTGAATGATTTTCATTATAGCCCGTAGGGCTTTAACATTAATAAAGCAGGATAATACAAAAAACATCCCTTGTCCGTAGGACATTAACATACTGTTATGATATAAATAAAAAAGGGATGCATGAATTGCATCCCTTTTCTTCAGGGGGGAGGGATTATGAAAATTTATTTCATTAAAACGAGTTTCTTCGTTTGCGTAAATTTGCTGCCATCTGTTCCATTTGCAGTTAATTTGTAAACATAAATACCACTTGCTAAATTAGAAGCATTGAAATTAACTGAATAAATACCTGCTTCTTTCTGTCCTTGTTCTACAACTGCCACTTCTTTTCCAAGAATATCGTAAACAGATAATTTAACATTTGCACTTGTTGGCAAAGCAAATTGAATTGTCGTTGATGGATTGAATGGATTAGGGTAATTCTGATTCAACGCATATTCCTTTGGTACTTCGATATTTACAGAAAGAACATTGGAATAGCTAAAAGTTCCATCATTATCTATTTGTTTCAATCGGTAATAATATTGTCCTGCAGTGTATACTTCTTTATCTGTATATGAATATTTTTTTACAGTATTGCTATTTCCCGCACCATCAACAAAACCAATCTTTGCCCAGTTCTTATCAGTACCGGCTCTTTGTATTTCAAAACCATAGTTATTATATTCACTCGCTGTTTCCCAGCTTAAGTTTACTCTGTTAACAGTAGCACTTGCTGAAAAAGTTTTAAGTTCAACTGGTAGAGGAGCAGTAGAACCAGCACCTTTTGTGTTAAACGGACCGTTAGCCATTGTAGAAAAATCAGCATCATGACCAGGATCAGCTACCAAATTACCAGGTATTGTTGCACTACAAAACCAAGCAGTAGCAGAAACAATAAATGAAAACACATTTATCGAATCATCTTCAGTTACTGAAGAACCTAATTCTGAAAATGGAATTGCTATTTCAAATCCTTGTCCATTTCCACCCGCATTATCAAATGCAAACTGAACAGTTCCTGCCGTAAATACCCCTCCTAAGTTGACTGCTGGTGTTCCAACTAACCCACAATTTCCTAAATATTCAGCGGTTCTTCCACCTAATAGGGATACTGCGTCAACATGGCATGGGCTACCAGCACCGCCGGCATTCATTGCGAACATATAATCTACTTCAAAATCTGCTTTGAAATTCGTGTTGGCGCCACCATTACCAGACATATATTGACCACCGGGCGAACCACCTAAAGACGTACCTAAGGGTGAACCATTTTCACCTGTTACATCTAACCAAATACCGAAGCCGTTTGTTGAACCGTCTTGCAATACACCTCCAACTCCGACATATAATATTTGATTATATTGATCAGGATAATAAACAATGCTGTCTAATTGCATTGGAGCCCAAGGTGTTCCGCCTGTTCTTACTGCTAACAGACGGTATCTGTCTTCATTCATATTGCCATCAACAGCCATTGGGGATTTTAATGGGGAATTTGTTGTTCTGTATGCGCCTAACCCAAGGTTTGTTCCAAGTGGAAAAATCGTATAAGAACCATCTCCATTATCTCTAAAGGCAATATCAGAATTACCAATGCTCGAAGTAGCACCTTGCTTTTCCGTTCTACCATAAATTACTTCATTTGAAGCATTATTAATAGGTGTGCCGCCAATCACTTTAACTAAATTGCCCCTTTCGTCGTTGGTACCTGTTCCATAAGAATATGTAACAAAATAATCATCGCCACCAGTATTCTTTAAGAATCTTATTGATGTAGAACCAGTTGAAATAGTACTACCAGAGACCAAACCAAGAAAAGTTCCGTCCGAAGCATATTTTTTTGGGTTAATTCCTGCATAATTGTAATAAAAACTACCATCGGGTAGTGGACCGATTGAAGCATTTCCACCTACTGAAGCATCACTTAAAGGAATTTCAGTTGGACCAACAAATGCTCCACCACTCATAGTCCATTTAAATATTTTTTGATTCCCTGCAGTATTGGTTCCGCTAGAAACCCAAATAATTGCGGTATTATCTGATACTTTTCCTGTGATAGTAAATTTGTCTCCTAATCTTAATAATGCTGGTGATGTGTATGTAATAGCAAGCGAAGGTAAAGCGCTTTCTGAATCCCATCTGTATACTTTGAATGGAGAAGTTGATGCATCTGTTGTAAGATTGCAGACAAAGATAATACCGTCTTCACTAACTTCGGCATCTTGAATTACAAAAAGCCCACCAGAAATGCCGGTTGTGTTCAGAGATTTGGGATTTCCACCGTCTAAAATATCTGCACCAGTATTTGCATCAAGAACATAAACAAATGTTCCGCCATTTCTGGACGGCACATAAAGACGATGATTGCTGCCTACATAACCATAAGCAATTCCTCTCTCAGTGCTACCAGTACCCATCCAGGTTGGTTTGCTGCCCTGTGTAGCATTTCTCTCCCAAAGAGTACTCATCTGCCCAAATGAATTTACCGCAAATAGCCCCACAATCGATAAAACAAAAAGTAATTTTTTCATACTTTTTTCTCCTTAAATTAGTTAATAAATACATTAAATTATTGAATTGTCAAAAATCCTGTGCAATAATAAATAAATTATGTTAAAATTTCAATAAATTTTAATAATAAAATGAAAATATTTTCATTTTCGTCGTCAATCAATAAATGAAAAAGAGGATGATTTTTTGAGATTTTGTTAAATAATAATCAAGAATTATATTGGTTTGTTAATTCCCTACGGGAAAAAATGTTTGATAAATATTTTTCCAATAGCCCGTAGGGGTGACACAAAAAAGGTCATTTCGACTTCGCTCGATGACCAATTGGATATAAAGTGTGGAGCGAAATTGATTTCGCTCAAA
>JAFGPR010000163.1 GCA_016936095.1 Ignavibacteriales bacterium
CTACTTTATTTTTCAATGGGTACATTCCTGATATTTTACACTCGATTTTATTTCCATTAATGATTTTCGTTGCTCTTGGAGTGCCAGTAGAAATAATATCACCTGGTAGCAATGTCATGATTTTTGAATGAAATGAGACAAGATAATCCGGTTTGAATGTCATATTTTTTATAATATTTTTCGCTATAAAATTGCCATTCAAGATGGTCGCAACTTCTATATTTAGGATATCATCAAATTCATCGGGGGTATAAATTATCGGTCCAAAACTAAAAAATGTATCAAAAGATTTAGATAAAGTAAGGTATCGGGGGTTTTTTCTTAAAATATCTTCAGCAGTCATATCTAAAACACAGGTGAATCCGGCAACAACATCTAACCAATTTTCACGCTCAACATTTTTACATTCCTTACCGATAATAATTCCAAGCTCTGCTTCACCGGTAACTTTTTCTGATAATTTTGGAAGAACAATTTTTTCGTTATGTCCTATGATAGTTGTAAAAGGTTTCATAAAACTTGCTGGTTCAAAAACTGGTACTGATTCAGACAAATCATTTGCATGCTCGACATAATTTAAGCCTATCCCCCAAATTTTACCAGGTCTTCTGAATGGAGGTGCAAAATTAATATTTTCAATAGGAGTCAAATTATCAAATTTAACATTGGAATCTAACCAACCTTTTATTTGACCTAATTGCCGATTGTTAATTAGATCAAAAAGATTAGTACTCCAATTAAATTGGAATTGCTTGTTTATTGAATCAATTGATACAAGCAAATCATTTATAATTACTGCTGCTTCTTCTCTGTTATTGTTTTTTATTGTTGCTATTTTCATATTTTCTCAATTGATTATCACTTTTTTATAATATGGTAAAGCATAATTACCATTCTTATTCGCTACAATTATCCTGATTTCATGTTCACCCAAAGGTGCAGCTACCGAAAATTTCAGTTGATCAAGTTCTGGAAGAAAAGTATGCGGAACTAATGTCGAATCAAAAAAAACCTCAATTGTTTTAGGTAAAATTCCATTCATATCACTTAGTCTGAATTGAAACTCTACAATTCCCTTTTTCGGAGTAGTTTGATTACTATACTCAATTGTCGGAATACCTGCACGATAATATCTTCCGAGACCTCTGAAAATACCCCATGCCTGAAGTTGATTAAATTCTTCAACCCCCAATCTTGCTTCTTCCATTGAATTTGTGTGGAATGCACATTCAACAAGAACAGCGGGAGCTATAGTTTCTCTAAGGACAGAAAAACCTTCACCCGGATAAATTTCGTAATCGGAGTATGTCCCGTCAAAAGAGCCAAGTCCACCTGAATTACCCATAAAGAAAGCTAAATCCCTCTGTATAAATTTTGCAACATCTTTCTCGCAAGGTTCATACTCCCAATTTTCTGGTTTTGCATGATAATATGTGCTTGTATAATTCATCCAGCTTCTTGTAATATTTGGGACAGCATTATGGTGTACGCTAATAAACAAATCAATTTTATTTTTATTTGCCATGGTAGAACGATATTTCAAATCAACTGTTTGATCGGATATTCTTGACATATAAACAGTTGCACCTGCTTGAACCAAGAAATCACGAAGGTACAATGAGACTCGCAGGTTAACATCAGCTTCAATTATTTTGCCTGTATAACTTTTATTTTTTCTATCATCGCCGCCATGTCCTGGGTCAATAAATATTTTTTTGCCTCTCAAATAAGGTGCAAATTCGTTTACCTCCTTATTCCTTGCCTCGATGTCAGTCATCTCAGGTGGCATTTCATAATAAGCGTTTTCAACTTTTTTATAAGTTACATAATAAACATTTTGCTCTTTTACGATTTTCTGCTCTTCATTTATCTGTGGTTCTGTTGATGTGCATCCCCAGGAAAATACAAGCACAATAATTAAAGCCAAACTGTAATAAAGACTTTTCTTTATCATAATTTATTTCTCTCTTTTATACATTTATTTTCAAAGTAAAAATAACAATTTTTGCAAAAATTATAATTAGGATTAAATTTACCTGCGCGAATTTCTTGAACAACTTTATTTACGTCTATTTCAAACCTATTAAATTCTGTTTTTGTAATTGTCTTTACAAAAACATTTTCAGGATGCTGTACAAAAATAATTCTTATTTCAAAGTTATTGACTTTAGGATTAGAACAACTTATCAAATAAGAATAAAAAGTCAACTGAATTAAATAATTATTTGCTCTATCCTGAATTTCTTTTTCTTTTATATCATCTGTCTTGTAATCAACAATAACAATTTTGTTGTCATCAAAAATTAATTTATCAATTATTCCATAGAGATAATAATCGTCTTTTTTAATATAAATTTCATATTCATTTTCAAAATTCTTGTACTTTTCTAATTCTCTGTAAGTGTTTGATTTATAAAAATTTTGCAGTAAACTAATTATGTCTTCACTAAGTTTAGAAAATTCATTATTTGATACTTGTGTGAATTTCAATCTGGATTTTAGTTGTGAATTTACATCCCTTTTTAAATTATCTAAATCCAATTTCTTTTCAAGAAGTGAATGAATTACTAATCCTTTAACATCAGAGTACTGGTGAACTTCTTCGTCTTCATTTAACTTAAATTCGAAATCATTATAGTATTTTTTTACAACATTAAAAATTGCAGAATATCCTATCTCATAAATCAACTGATACCTTACTGGGCATTGATTATAAATAGAAATTTTGGTGGCTGAGATAATTTCATTTTTTACCATATCCTTGCTTTCATCGATTAAATAACTCTTTCCTTCTTCACTCTCAAATTCAATATTTTCGATTTTTCTATCTTCTAATTGATAAACCAATGGTATGGAAATATTTATATTTTTTTTATAAATCTTTTCTTCATCGTTAGTTATTTCCATAAAAGGCAGGTCATAAGAAATTACTTTTTCAGATTCTTCAAAATTTATATTCAATGAATTATTTAAAGTGGCTAAAAATGTATTCGGGGAAACTGGGATTTTAGTTCCAATTTTAGCTATAATAAATAAATTCTCAACCGCTCTTGTAAGGGCTACGTATAGCAATCGGTTCTCTTCAGCAATCGATTTTTTGTTCTCAATGTAATTGTTAATTAAAGTAATTGGAGGTATTCCAAACTCCTTTGAAAATTCATTATTAATAGGAATTTTTGATAAGAAGCCAAAATCTTTGCTAAAATCTATTTTACTTTTTTTAATATTATCTTTTTTTGGCGGATTATTCGATTTATAAAAAAATACAACCTTAAATTCAAGTCCCTTTGCCTGATGAATAGTCATAATATTCACTGTGTTCAAATCCTCATTTACATCTGCTTGTCCTTCATCTTCATATTTGTTTATAAGATCTTTTAGTAAGGTTTGAAAATCGTAAGGTGATTTAAAACTTTTCTTTGAAAATTCATTTGCAATATTTATTAATTTTTCGATATTAACTAAATCTTGTCTGCTTTTTTCTGCAGATGATACAACACCAAGATATCCTGTATCAATTAATATCTTCCTGACTAACAAATTTATTTCAATTGTTCTTGCTAATAGATTATGTTGCTCAAACAAATCAATTATTTTTTTGTATTGATTTTCATTCTCTGAAACTTCTTTCAATTTTTCGTAAAATGAAACCCCATTTGCAGTAGAGATATAAGCAATTTCAGAATCTGAGATAAAATAAAATGGTGAACGTAAAATTCCAACAAGTGCTATGTCGTCATTGTTATTGAGCAAAAAAGAAATGTAATTATAAATATCATAAATAAATTGCTGTTGATAAAAGCCTCTACCTCCAACGATTGAATATGGAATTTTATAATTAGTAAAAGTATTTTCCAATTCAGAAAAGTATTTTCTTTTTCTGCAAAGGATCGCAATATCTCTGAAATCACATTTTTTATTATTCACTAAATCCAAAATCGTCAAAGCAGTTAATTCACTTTCTGTCTGTAAACCTTCTTTGGAAAATAAAAATTGTATTTGTCCGATATCATTTGGGCTCTTTGTGCAAATCAATTCGTCATATTCAACTTCGTTGAATTCAGGATTAGGATTAGCAAATATTTTAGGAAAAATATAATTTACAAATCCAGCTATCGGAGGAGACATCCTAAAACTATGAGGTAGTGATAAAATGTCAGATGATTCACCCAACTTCCTAAGTTCAGATTTTGTTGTATTGAAAATTTCCAGTTCGGCTCCTCTGAACTTATATATACTTTGCTTTTCGTCACCGACAACGAATAAATTATTCTTCTTAAAATTATGCAGCAAAGGAATAAAGATATTATACTGAATCTCATTCGTATCCTGATATTCATCAATCATAATATAATTGAACTTAGAGCTTAGATAATTTCTCACATAATCATTTGAAATAATTTTCTCTGTCAGAATAAGCATATCTTCGTAATCAATAAATCCATTTATCCGTTTCTTTTCTTCGACTATGGAATAAATCTCAAGAAAAACCGTTGCGCATATTTTTGAAAATTTTGCTAATTCAACATTTATCTGGTCTGAATTATCAGATAATTTTATTTCCTTAATATCTAAGAAAAAATTTGTAATGTTACTAATTTCAGAACGAAAATCATCCCGGTTTTTGTCCAAATAACCTTTACTATATACTTCATTCTTACCAGTCAAAATACTATCAACTGTTTCGGATAATAGTTTGAATTTATCATAAAATACTTTTTCGGTAATGATTTTTTTTAATTGAATATCAGCACTAATTCCAATTTGTGAATCAGGTTTATTGCTAAGTACTTGCTTATTTATTTTTTTGATATCATCTACAATTGAAGACATCCTATCCCTGAACAGTGATTCAAGCTTTTCTTGAAATAATTTGTTATATTTCTCAGCGAGTTCTTCTGCTGAAAGTATATATAGTTTATCAATTGTATGTAATATATTTTTTCTTTCACCAATTAAATATTTTAATTGTGTTTTGGTATTTTTAATTGAACCAACAACACGAATAAGATATTTTAAATCTTCAGAATTATCCGAATTTAAAGTCTTATCAAAATATTCCTCCAGACACACATCAATTAATTCATCTTTTGTAAGGTCATCAATCAGTTGAAAGTTTGCATCAATTTCTGCTTCCGTTGAGAACTCTTTTAATATGTCATTACAAAAGGAATGTATGGTCGAAATATTGGCTGAGATAAGCTCTTTTCTTATTCGTTCTAATCTGCTTAAAGTAGAAAGATCTTGAGTTTCATTTAACCTATCGTCAATTTCCTTAGCAATTTTTTTATAGAGTTCACCCGCAGCTTTTTCGGTAAATGTAATAGCAACTAGATTTCTTAGAGGTATATCTTCTTTTAGTGCAATTTCGACATATCTTTTTGAAAGTACAAATGTCTTTCCGGAACCGGCATTTGCAGTTAAGGAGATATGTTTTTTATAATTTAATGCTGCTTTTTGGTATGATGTTAATTGTTCTCTTTGAATTTCACTCATTTTAACTAAAGATAAAAATAAATATTTTATATATAATTAAAATAATATTTTCAAAGTTTAGTTACAAACTCGAATTACTTAAAATCATTGAAAATATATATATACTAATTACCAATAATTTGCATATTTGCAATATAAAAATTCAGTTTTATTATTAAATAGGGAAAATGCAATGAGAAGATTTTTCACATCAATTTTATGCATTATTTTTCTAACTTTTTTCAATGTAAATGCTCAATTTCTTTTCACTGATGAACCATTAGTTAAAGTTAGGATTATCTACACAATGGATTCACTTGAAATTATCTTTGATGACGAATGGAAGTTAAATGATGGTGTTGTTTTCGGTAACGGTGACACTTTGTCTTTATCAATTAACGACATATATATTCTTGCAGAGTTTAATCATCAGATTATGCATCAAGCATTCGAAAATATTTTGTTGAAAAGTTCAGTCCCTAATAAAACATTGACTGTTAAAAATGTGCCGTTTGGTATTGGTTGGTGGTGGGGCGGTGTCGAAGACAGAATCTATGAAGGTGATATAGGAATCCGAATAAATGGAAATAATTTATTTGATGTCATAGTTACATTGCCTCTTGAAACATACTTATGTGGAGTTGTTCCGTATGAAATTGGAGCCGATTCCCCTTTAGAAGCACTGAAAGCTCAGACTATTGCAGCTCGCTCAGAAACTGTAGAAGCATTAGTCTCAGGTAAGTACAAAGGTGATTATTACGATATTTGTGCAGATGTTGAATGTCAGGTCTTTGCTGGAAATGGAAGAAGAACCCCACTCGTTGAACAAGCCATTGAAGAGACAAGAGGTTTATGTTTATTTTATGGTGATAAAGTTCTTGCGGCATATTATGCTTCTAATTGCGGTGGTATGTCAGAGAATGTAGAGAATGTCTGGCCAGAGCGTTCAGGACCTGTTCCATACTGGTCTTCGCATTTTGATTCTGATTCAACTTTGTATTTTAATCCAAAAACAAATCCTAAAGAATGGATTGAAAGCAGTCCCGATGTTTATTGTAATCCTGAATTTCATCCTGAATTGCCAGAGTTCAGCAGAACAAATTTCAGATGGGAAGTTAAACTAAGTAATGAAGAATTAACAAAAAATTTGAATGAATTCAAGCAAATAGGAATACTTAAAAATATTGAGATTTTAGAAAGAGGAAATTCTGGAAGGATAATTAAGGCAAAATTTATTGGAACGGAGGATACATTACAATTAAATTCTGAACTTGACGTAAGAAAAATGCGAAATCCACCTCTGAGAAGTTCTTGTTTTATTATTGAAAAAATCACATCGAATGATGGTAATGACACTTATATTTTGAAAGGTGCTGGATGGGGACATGGTGTAGGTATGTGCCAATCAGGTGCAATTGCACGTGCATTTGAAGGACAAAATTATGTGGAGATATTACAGCATTATTATCGCGATACAGAAATAAAAAAAGTATATTA
>JAFGPR010000164.1 GCA_016936095.1 Ignavibacteriales bacterium
TCATTTTGATAAGAATTCATATATTTGCACTGCAAAAAATTTGATTTTTTAACATTTTTTAACATCTTTCATTGAAACACCTTTAAAATTACATTTGTATAAAGCACAAAATTTTAATAAATAAATATTTATGAGAGGATAAATTGGAAATTACTGAACTAAACGAAAAGATCAAGCGGGAAAGTGAATTTATTGACACACTATTCCACGAAATAGGAAAAATTATTGTCGGTCAAAAGGAAATGGTTGATAGATTGACCATTGGGCTTTTAGGAAATGGGCACATATTACTGGAAGGTGTTCCGGGATTAGCAAAAACTCTTGCAATCAGAACATTAAGTGCTGCGATGAAAGCAAAATTTCAACGCATTCAATTCACACCAGATTTGTTACCAGCAGATTTAATCGGAACACTTATCTACAATCAGAAAGAAGGGAATTTTATTATTAAGAAAGGACCTATATTTGCTAATTTTATTTTAGCGGATGAAATCAACCGAGCTCCCGCAAAAGTTCAAAGTGCTTTGCTCGAAGCAATGCAGGAAAGACAAGTAACTATCGGTGAGACTACATTCAAATTGGACGATCCATTTTTAGTTCTTGCTACACAAAATCCAATTGAACAGGAAGGAACTTATCCTTTACCTGAGGCACAGGTTGATAGATTTATGCTAAAGGTAAAAATTACTTATCCATCACGTGATGAAGAATTGAAAATTATGAAATTGAATGTCGGCGATGGTTTTCCTGAAGTTAATCCTATTATTACTCCAAAAGAAATTATCAATGCAAGAAAACTTGTTCGAGAGATTTATGTTGATGATAAAATTCAGCAATACATACTGGATATTGTTTTTGCAACTAGAGAACCGCAAAAGTTTGGAATGGAAAATCTTGCAGATTTAATAAATTATGGTGCTTCGCCAAGAGCATCAATTTATCTTGAATTAGCTGCAAGATCAATGGCATTCATTCGAAGAAGAGGTTACGTAATTCCTGAAGATGTAAGGGCAATATGTCCAGATGTAATGAGACATCGTATAGCTGTTACATACGAGGCAGAAGCAGAAGATATAACATCAGAAAATATTATTCAAGAAATATTAAACAGAGTAGAAGTACCTTAAAATTAAATAATAAAAGACAAAAAACAAATTCCAAATAAATAATAGTGGGAATGTTTGCTAATCGAAAATTGGATTTTGAATATTGGAATTTATTTGATAATTGGAATTTGATATTTGTAATTTCAAAATAGATTATGACAACAAGAGAAATATTAAAACAGGTTCAGCAGATTGAAATAAAAACTCGTGGTATAGTGAATGAAATTTTCACTGGTGAATATCATTCAGTTTTTAAAGGAAGGGGAATAGAATTTTCAGAAGTTCGAGAATACATACCAGGTGATGATATTCGAAGCATTGATTGGAATGTAACCGCTCGTTTCAACCACCCATTTGTAAAGATTTTTGAAGAAGAAAGAGAACTTACAGTCATGCTTCTTGTAGATATGAGTGGATCATTGGTATTTGGAAGTAAAGATAAAACAAAACAACAAATAGCAGCAGAGATTAGTTCTATTTTATCTTTTTCTGCAATGAAGAATAATGATAAAGTTGGATTAATCCTTTTTACTGACCAAATAGAAAAATTTGTATCTCCACGTAAAGGTAGGAGTCACGCTTTAAGAATTATCCGTGACGTTTTATCTTTTGAACCAAGTGGTAAAAAAACCGATATGCAAATGGCTCTTGAGTATTTCCATCATACTATAAAAAAGAAAAGTATTGTTTTTGTTATCTCGGATTTTATTGATAAAAATTATGATAAGATATTGAAGATAGTTGGGAAGAAACATGACCTGATTGGAATAATTTTAAGCGATCCCCGTGAAAGAGAAATGATCAAGGCTGGATTGATAAAATTTGTCGATGCTGAAACTGGTGAGATTAGATATATTGATACAAGCAACAAAGATGTTATTTTTCAATTTGAAAACAACTTAAAAGAAAATCAGGAAAAGTTAAAAACACTTTTCACATCGAGCAGGTTAGATTCAATTCCAATCAATGTTAGTTTATCTTACATTAAACCTTTAGTAGAATTTTTCAAAATGCGTGAAAGAAGATGGTAAAATTTTCATATAAATTATTTTTTGTTTTTGCATTTGTAATTAATTGCTCCTTTGCTCAGGAAGTAAAATTTTCAAATTACACAGATACAACAAAATATTATGTTGGCGATTATATAAACTATATTATTGAAATTACACATGATAAGAATGTTCAAATCTTGATGCCTTCAGTAAAAGATAGCATTAAAGATTTAGATTTTATTAGGCAAAATCCAACGCAGACAAGTGAATTAGATGAGAAGATAACAGAAATTTATCAGTTTATCTTTTCAAAATATGACTCAGCGGATGTAACAATTCCATCATTCAAAATATTTTATTCAGTTAGTAATAGTACAGAAAAATATTTTATTATTACTGATTCCTTATCAATTTCAATTGTATTACTTCCAGTTGATACTTCAAAGGATATTATTGACGTAAAAGCACCATTGCGAATTCCTTTGGAATGGTGGGTTATTCCTCTGATAGTTGTTGGTATTTTAATAGTAGGTTTCGCAGGATATTATCTCTACAAATATTATAAGAAAAGAAAAAGTAATATTCCTGTGAAAGAGAAAATCATACAAATTCCACTTCATGAAATCGCTTTGAAAAAACTGAAAGAATTGGAAGAGAAAAAATTATGGCAGCAAGGAAAAATTAAAGAGTATCATACTGAAATTACTGAGATTATCAGAAAATATTTTGAAGATAGATTTAATTTCATTGCATTAGAGATGACCTCAGGAGAGATACTTGAAAATTTGAAATATCACAGCGATGGCGTTAAAATATTGGAAGTAACAGAAAATTTTCTTACTAATGCTGACCTTGTTAAATTTGCAAAATTTAAACCAATGCCAAATGTTAATAATGAAATGATGATACAAGCTTATTCAATTGTTGAACAGACAAAGAAAGAAGA
>JAFGPR010000165.1 GCA_016936095.1 Ignavibacteriales bacterium
AAGACGATTGCAAATAATCGCTAAAGCAGGAATTGAATATGCTCATACTGATTATGATGTGGACAGATACCGGGCAATCCAGGATATGGTAGCAGAGATATTAGAAAATTATTCAGACATTCCTAAGAAAAAATTACTAAAATTATTTGAACAGGAAAAGGGATACATTACACCGAAAATTGATGTTCGTGCTGCAATATTTAAGGATGATAAAATTCTTTTAGTAAAAGAAAAAATTGACGGTAAATGGTCAATGCCTGGTGGTTGGGCGGATATTAATCTTTCATTGAAAGAATCATTGATAAAAGAAGCAAAAGAAGAAGCGGGTGTCGAAGTTGAACCGAAAAGAGTAATTGCAGTACTTGACAGAAAAAAACATAATCCACCTTTATTTTTTTATGGCGTGTATAAAATATTTGTGCAGTGCGATTTAATCAGTGGTGAATTTAGCAAAAATGCTGAAACATCAGATGCGGATTTCTTTTTACTTGATAAATTACCCCCTTTATCAGTCGGAAGAAATACATTCGAGCAAATCAAGATGTGTTTTGATGTAAAAGATAAAGAGAATTTCGACACAATATTTGAATAGATCAGAAATCAGATATTTGAAAGTTTTTTTATATTTTTGCAATATAAATAATTGTTATACTGAAACTACACGCGGTATAACATTCTATGAAACAAATGTTCGTGCAGTATAATTATAAGTTATATGGTTAGGAATTAATGTTTTAGTGTGATTTATTAATTGCTTATATTTGAATAAAAAATGAACAATATAAATTCATCAGTTGCAAAACCTTTTCTTAAATGGGCTGGAGGTAAAACACAGCTTTTAGAGCAATTTGTAGAATATTTCCCTTTGGAACTAAAAAATGGTTCTTTGAAAAATTATTATGAACCATTTCTTGGTGGGGGTGCAGTATTTTTCTTCATTGCTCAAAATTATCCAATCAAAAAAGCATATTTATCTGATATTAACGAAGATTTAGTTCTAGCTTTCTCCGTTGTACAACAAAATGTGTTTGAACTTATTGATGAATTAACTTTACTTAAAGATGAATACATCAGACGAGACGATCCCGAAAGAGAAAAATACTTTTATAAGATTCGTGAATTTTATAATTCGGAAAGGATAAAAACAAATTTCAATAAATATAGTACTGATTGGATACCACATGCTGCTAAACTTATCTTTTTAAATAAAACTTGTTTTAATGGATTATTTAGACTGAATCGAAAAGGTGAGTTTAATGTTCCATTCGGTCGTTATAAAAATCCCGGAATATTAGATCAAGAAAATTTAACAAGTGCTAGCCGTGTACTTCAGATTGCTGAAATATTTTTAACTGATTTTGAGAATATTAAAAATAAAATTAATGATGATTTTTTTATCTATTTCGATCCACCATATCGTCCAATAAGTCTAACTTCAAGTTTTACCTCTTATAGCAAATATGATTTTACAGAAGATGACCAAAGACGATTAGCTCAATTTTATGGCGAACTTGGCGTAAATGGGAATAAGTTGATGCTTAGTAATTCCGACTCTAAGAATGAAAACCCTTCTGATCATTTTTTTGAAAAATTATATAACAAATTAAAATATAGATGGAATTAATTATGTCTGAAAATTATTTACTTGATAAGCAAAGAGAATTAGATATCATTCAATATTGGCTTTCTGATACAGCGGAACCATTTGATGACTGGGATTATAATGGAGAAGAATTAGTATTATTATTGAAAGGAAATATTATTGAAAGATACACAAAAGAAGAAATGGCGAACTTTATGAAAGGTTTTAAATGAAGCAATATGAAGAAGTCATAAAAATTATGGAAGCGGATGGTGGTTTTTCTACACTATCATCTTTATATCAAAAGGCTGATGTTAATAAATGGAAAACAAAAACTCCTTTCGCAAGTATTAGAAGAATTGTACAGGATGAAAGATTTTTTTTCAAAATTAAACCTGGTTTATGGGCATTAAACACACGTAAGAATGATGTATTAGAAGCACTTAATATCAAAAAAGATAATCCAAAGTTGATGGAAGAATTCAATCATTCTTATTATCAAGGGTTACTTGTTGAAATTGGCAATATTGAGGGATTTAGTACATTCGTTCCTTATCAAGACAAGAATAAAAAATATTTAACCAAACCATTACAAGATTTTATTTCTATAAGAAAGTTTTATCAATTTACATATGATAATATTATAAGAAGAGCAAGAACTATTGATGTAAGTTGGTTTAATGAAAGAAAGTTTCCAGCTTCGTTATTTGAAGTGGAGCATTCTACAGATATTCATAATTCATTACTAAAGTTTCTTGAATTGCAAGACTTCAACTCTCATTTTAATATCGTTGCGGATAAAGCAAGAGAAAAAGAATTTTCAGATAAGATTAACTCAGTTGCTTTTAAAGCAATTCGGGATAGGGTAAATTTCTTAGATTATGATAGACTTTCAATTTATCACTCAAAAGTATTTGAACTAAATTCAATAAAGAAAAATATTAGTTTGTAGATATCGTGGGAATTTCGCACCTCAAATTCCTAGAAATCTTATTCTAAAATATTCACAAGAAGGAGATTTTATATTAGATCCTATGATAGGTTCCGGGACAACATTGATTGAAGCAAAACTATTACATCGCAATGCTGATGGTATTGATATTAATCCAGAAGCTGTGGAAATAAGTAAAAAAGCTTTAGAGTTTGAATACAAAACTAAAAGTAAACAAAATGTTTTTGTTGGTGATGCAAGAAACTTGTCAAGATATTCTGAAAATAAAATTGATCTAATAATTACTCATCCACCTTATTTTAATATCGTCCAATATTCAAAAAACAATATTGAACAAGATTTATCTAGTATTGGTAGTATTCCAAAGTTTTTTAATGAAATCCAAATCGTATCTCAAGAATTATTTCGCGTTTTAAAAGAAGATCATTATTGTGCAATATTAATGGGTGATACTCGTAAAGCGCAACATTACATTCCTCTCTCATATTATCTACTTCAAACATTTCTTAAAACTGGTTTTGTGTTGAAGGAAGAAATCATCAAAGCACAGCACAATTGTGTCTATTCAAAAAAATGGGTACAAAGTGCTGCTAAATATAATTTTTATTTAATAATGCACGAACATCTTTTTGTATTTAGAAAGCCAAAGAAGGATGAAAATAAATCTAGAATAAAGTATTCATCTTTTAATGAGTTGTTCTACATATAACCAACCAATTAAGTCGGAGGCTTTTTTCGCATTTAAAATTTGTGGTTTTTCTTGTCTTCCTTGCTTTTTTCCTTAATTTCATTTCTGAAACTTGAACTTATTTTTTTAATCTTATTATTAAAAGTTTTGGAAATAAAATGAAATCAAATTTTTTAATTTGTATATTTTCGATAATAGTTTTTATTAGTTGCAATTCAAATGGTCAAAAAGATATGAATTATAATAAACTAACTAAAGAAGAGAAAGAAGTTATTCTTGACAAAGGTACAGAAAGACCTTTTACAGGTAAATATTATAATCATAATGAAGAGGGGACTTATATTTGTAAACAATGCAATGCTCCATTATTTTATTCTAAAGATAAATTTGACTCGGGTTGTGGTTGGCCAAGTTTTGATGATGAAATTCCAGGTTCAATTTTAAGAAAAACAGATGCTGACGGAATGCGAA
>JAFGPR010000166.1 GCA_016936095.1 Ignavibacteriales bacterium
ATTTTGCTGTAGTTCAATTCCAATTCCATTTCTTCCGAGCCGCCTGCATTCTATTAAAGTTGTTCCACTTCCTAAAAATGTATCAAGGACCCAATCACCTTTTTTAGTATATCTTCTCAACATTTGATTTGGTATCTGGGGAATAAAGTTTCCCCAGTATCCTGCATTATGAACTCCCGAACTATCCCTTTTGTCTAAAAGCCATAAACTGTCTGTAATTATATCCGTATATTCTTTCCATCTGTGCAAATTCAGGTCGTTGATATCGTTTGTTTTCTCTAACGACAAAGATTTGAGTAATCTCTGAATGTAATATTTTGTCCGATCGATGGTTTTTGTTTCAAGTATCTGTTGCAACTCGTTTTCAAGATATTCATCATTAACATCAATTTTGTCATCACTTTCAAGGACATTTAGAAATCCATTCTTATTTTTTTTCTGATCCTGAATATTTTCCTTAAATGTATTAATTTTGTTTTTAATTACATCAAGTTGTTCTGTAGCCAGAATATCTGTGAGATAATTTATTGTCAATGTTTTGTTGAGTAGCATTATAAAATTTATCGAAGAATTAAAATTTTATATTATAAAAATACAAAAGTTTATATTGGTAAAATAAGTTTTCATTTTGTAATCATGAGAATTATTCTTTATCATACTCAATTTTTATTTCTTTTTCTGTTGAGTTGAGAAATTTATAATCAACTTTAAACATTTTTTTATTTAGAATTGCTGTTTTTTGTTTAATTAAACACTTTTTGTTTTTTTCATTATTTCATTTTATAAAATTATTTTAGGTATGTAAACATAATAATGTGAATTTAAACACTCATGTATTTTATATTCAAGTTTTTATAATCGCACCAAAAATAAGTTTACAATTCATCAGTGGTTAGCGGTATTTTAAGTTTATTCAGTTGAACAATTAAAAAAAAATCTTCCGACACAAACTTTTTTGCTTCTTGCAAGTCTTAATACAAGGAAACCAAAAATTTTAGGAAAAAAAATGAAAAAGGTAATACTATTTGCAATTTTTCTTTTTGTGATTACTACGCTTATAATTGCTCATAAGGATACATTAAAAGTTCAGGCCTTTAAATTGAACACTGAGCTTAATTTAGATGGTATTTTAGATGAAATGATTTGGCAAAATCCAGCAATTGAATCATTCACTCAGAAAGATCCAAATGAAGGACAACCATCTTCTGAAAAAACAAAAGTCTGGGTTGCTTATGATGATACATATATCTATGTAGCTGCAAAGTTGTATGATTCAACTCCAACAGAAATTGACGAGACAATTGCAAGAAGGGATACTTACGTTCCATCTGATTGGTTCTCGTTTGAGGTGGATTCGTATAATGATAATAAGACAGGATATTTTTTTGCTGTAAGTGCTGGAGGTACAATAGCTGACGGTATATATTTTAATGACAGTTGGGATGATGGTTCTTGGGATGGAATATGGCAAGCAATGACCAATGTTGACGGAGAAGGTTGGACAGTTGAAATGCGCATTCCTTTTTCGCAAATAAGATTTCAAGAATCTGACAATATGATTTGGGGTGTAAATTTTGAAAGACATATTAAAAAAAATAATGAAAAATCATATTTCATAATGGTACCTAAAACCGAAAGTGGATTTGTCTCGCATTTTGCTGATTTAGTTGGATTAGAAGGAATCAAGCCGAAACAGCGTTTTGAGTTTTTACCCTATTTCGTTCAAAGGGCACAGTATTTAATTCACGAAGAAAACGATCCATTCTACACTGGAAATCAGTATAGAACTTCTTTCGGAGCAGATTTTAAAATTGGTCTAGGTTCAAACTTTAATTTAGATGGGACAATCCTTCCAGATTTTGGACAAGTTGAAGTTGATCCAGCAGAATTAAATTTATCAGCATTTGAAACTTATTATCAGGAAAAAAGACCTTTCTTTATTGAAGGCTCAAGTATTCTAACGATGTTCGGTCAAGGTGGCGCAAATAATAACTGGGGATTTAATTTCGGAACACCTGATCTTTTTTATTCAAGAAGAATTGGTCGCTCACCAAGAGGATATATCAATTCATGTGAATATGCTAATTATCCAACTGAAACAAGGATTCTTGGAGCTGCTAAACTAACTGGAAAAATAGATGAAAATTGGGAGATGGGAGTTTTATCAACTGTTACAGAAAGAACTTATGCTGAATTGTACAATGCTGGCGAGAGAACAAGTCAGGAAGTTGAACCATTTACTCATTACGGTGTATTTAGATCTAAAAAAGAATTTAATGATGGTCGACAAGCAATTGGAATGATATTTACTTCGGTAAACAGAGATTTAAGTAATGATGCTCTGAAATCACAGTATAGCAGCGCAGCATATACTTTTGGTTTGGACGGTTGGACATTTCTCGATGAAGAAAAAGAATATGTACTAACTGCTAATGTTATCGGTTCGCATACTACAGGCACTAAAGAGTATATGTGGAAATTGCAGAAAGCACCTTATAGATATTTTCAAAGACCCGATGCTACATTTATGCCGTTTGATTCAAGCAGAACCTCATTGGAAGGTGTTTATTCAAGAATAGTATTAAATAAACAAAAAGGAAATTTCTATGTTAACGCTGCACTAGGAATTGCTACTCCAGGTTTTGAATATAATGATCTTGGTTATCAATGGTTTGCTGATAGAATTGCTGGGCATGTTGTATTAGGTTACAGATGGTTCGAACCGGATGGAATATTCAGATATAAATCTTTATATACCGCTTACAACCGACAAATTGATTTTGAAGGTAATTTATTGAGAAATGGATTTTTCCTTATGTCTTCAGCACAATTTGAAAACTATTATAGTGTTGATCTACAATTGATGTATAATTTCGAAAGTCTTAGCAAAGATTTCACCAGGGGCGGACCATACATAATTAATCCAGCAACATTTGGAGGTAATGCATACATTAGTTCAGATGCAAGAAAAGAAATTGTAGTTGGTACTTATGGGGGATATTTTATTGACGAAATGAAGAATTCAGATTTAGAGGGTGGTCTTAAACTCGAATGGAAGCCTTCACCGCAATTGAGCATTTCTTTTGGTCCAAGTTATGGAACACATACTGGTAAATTTATGTGGGTTGGAAAATTCATTGATCCTTATGCTACAGAAACTTATGGAACAAGATATGTTGTAGCTAATATTGATAATACAATTTTGGGAGCTGATTTTAGGCTTAATTGGACATTCAATCCGACAATGAGTTTACAGGTTTACATTCAACCTTATTTTAGCATAGGAGAGTATTCGCAATTCAAGGAAATTGCAAGACCACGCTCAACAGATTACAATGTCTATGGTGAAAATGGTTCAACAATTAATTATGACGAAACTGGAAATTATTATGTTGTTGATCCTGATGGCATTGGACCTGCAAATCCATTTGCGTTTGGTAATCCTAATTTTAATTTCAAATCATTTAAAGCAAATTTAGTTTATAGATGGGAACTACTACCCGGTTCAGTTCTTTATCTTGTATGGACACATGGTAAGATGGATTTCCAGAATCCGGGTGATTTTTCAATGGGAAGGGATTTCAAAAATTTAATGTCGGCAGATGCTGACGATGTGTTCCTTGCTAAATTCTCTTATTGGTTTGATATCTAAAAATTGAATGCTCCTTATAATAAAAAGAACCTCAGCTAAAAATGCTGGGGTTTTTTATTTACAATTTTAGATTTGCTTTAAAGTTACCAAGCTAAAGAGAAATACAAGTAGTAAATGATTTCGATAAAAATTAAACAAATAATGTATAGGGTTGAGAACTTGTTTTTTGTGAACTTTTTTCAACTTTCTTACATTTCTTACAATGATCAACGTATATTATTACCGCTTTCTCGTCCGGTTCAATTGGTATCAAAGTTACTATTGAGTGACAATTAATGCATTGGATTGTATGATGTGTTTTTAACTTTTTACTGCATTCATCACATAAAAAATCAATCTCATTATGCTTGTGCATCAATTCAATCGGTAATACTGCGTTACAGCTTGCATTTCCACATTGTGCAAATTTTTTCGATATGGTATTTGTATTTTCGATAACAATCTCCTTGAAAGTTTTGTTTGAAAAATGTAATTTGTTATGTCAATTTTTTGGTACATAAAAATTTAATGTTTTCTAATCACTTGTGCGAATTTAACTGCAAATTTTATCAAGGTCAATGGAAAAATAAGTATCTTTTTAAATATTTAATGGAGTAAAAAATGCAAAAAATTTCTTGTTTTATGGCTTATGATATAAGGGGAAAAGTTCCCGGCGAACTGAATGTTGATTTGGCATATAAAGTCGGTAGAGCTTTTGCAAAATATTTGAATGCAAAAACAATAGTTATCGGTCACGATATTCGTGCGACTTCAGAAGAGTTGTCTGCAGCACTTGCAAACGGATTGAATGATAATGGTGCAAATGTAATTGATATTGGATTGTGCGGAACAGAAATGATTTATTTTGCTACTCCATTCTTAAAAGCTGATGGAGGTGTAATGATAACAGCAAGTCATAATCCACCAGAATATAACGGTTTAAAATTTGTTGGTAAAGGTTCAATTCCGATAGGTTACGGTTCAGGTTTAAGCGAAATTGAAAAAATGATCTTAAATGATGATATAGGAGATTTAAGTGAACATAAAGGTGGTGTTTCAAGAGTGGATTTGATGAATGATTTTATAAAAAACCTTTCAAAGTTTTACGATGCAAACAAGATAAAGCCACTTAAAGTTGTTGTTAATTCAGGAAATGGTTGTGCCGGACCTGCTTTGGATAAATTGGAAAAATTACTACCGATAAAGATGATCAAGGTCCATCATACTCCCGATTCAACTTTTCCGAATGGTGTACCCAATCCATTATTGCCTGAAAAAAGAAAACCAACAATTGATTGTATATTGGAAAACAAAGCTGATTTAGGAGTTGCATGGGACGGTGATTATGACAGATGTTTCTTTTTTGATGAAAAAGGAAATTTTATTGAAGGATATTACATTGTTGGTTTATTGGCAAAATCCATATTGAAAAAACATACTAAAGAAAATATTGTACATGATCCAAGATTAGTCTGGAATACACTTGACATTGTACAAAATGAAGGTGGAATTCCGGTTCAGTCGCCCAGTGGACATGCATTCATAAAACAGAAGATGAGAGAAGTTAATGCAATTTACGGTGGCGAAATGTCTGCTCATCATTATTTTCGTGACAACTCATTTTCAGACAGTGGAATGATCCCATTTTTGCTCGTGCTTCAATTAATGTCTGATGAAAACAAAAAATTATCTGAATTAGTAAATCAAATGATATCCAATTATCCGTGCTCGGGTGAAATAAATTCTAAGATTGAAAATCCACCAGCAAAGATAGAAGAAATTAAGAAAAAATATTTTGATGGTGAAATGGATTTAACCGATGGAATTAGCGTAAATTATAAAGATTGGCGTTTCAATGTCAGATTAAGTAACACAGAACCGCTGATACGCTTAAATGTAGAAACAAAGGCAAATCAAGACTTGTTGAAAGAAAAGACAGAAGAATTGTTAAAAATTATTAGAAGTTGAAACATTTTAGTAAATTTAAACGTCTAAAAAACCAAAAATAGGTTAATTATGTCAGAAGAAAAGAAAACACTCGATGTAGAAAAAATTTTAAAAAACAAATTGAAAAGTATTAGTGTCGAGAAATTAGAAGATGGAATTTCAAAAGTTGTAAGTGATTTGGTTGGTGAAGATTATAAATGCTCAATTAGCGATATACGATATTCAATTTTCAGTGGTGCTGATTTCCATGTTAAAATAGAAATTTCCTACAAACCCGATAAATAATCTGTTCTGTCCTCCTTTATTAGGCTGAAGGCATGGCTAAAAACCATGCCTTTTTATTTATCAAAATCCAGAAACAACACCAATTCCAAATTGTCCAAATTTATTTTCGAAATCATAAGTAAATTCAGTGGTTAATCTTATGTTTCTTCTCAGCATATATCCAAGATGCAAGGTCGAAGTTTTATAATCCAAGTTTGGAATTTCAGATTCGATCCAATTAAACAATCCAGCAGCATACCATTTGCTCTCATCACCATTGGGCGTGAAAATTAATTCTGCCATACCTCCTTTCGTTTGAATTTGTAACGGTATAAGAGCATCAGAATCTGTAAAAAGTGCATCGTCTTTTCTAATCATATATTGCAGGTTAAGTTCTATTTTATCATCATAACCGAGAGTGACATCAGGACCGGCAACCCAAAATTTGTTTATTGAATTATTGCCAAAATTATTTTCAATTTTTTCCTTTCCATAATAACCGAAAACTCCAACACGGGCAAAATCTGTAACATCTTGTGTGACCCTACCAATAAAATTTTTATATTTATCATCATCAAAATTCTTGAAAATATTTGCTTCACCAAGTCCAGTACCGTTGACTATCTCAAAAATAATATCCGTTCCTGATTCGAAACCATATGTTAGCATAATTCCTCTGTCGTAGGCAAGATTTCCTTTAGTAATTCCTGGCTTAATTTTATATACCTGATAATCTTCAAAGGTCAATCTCAACTCACGTTTAAATAATGGATCGGACACCTGAAATTGACCTACATAAATATCCAATTCTGAACCAAAAACATTATTAAACATAATGTATGCATCTTCCACTCCGACCACCTCGCCCCTTTCACTCATATAGAAATAAAAATAGTATGCTAGGTCTTCTGCCAACGAACCACCTGAAAGTAATTTTACTAAGTATGGTACACTTAAATCACTTTGCTTTGAATTTTGATTATTGTAGGTGATAAATGCATCCAACCTAACTGCAATAGGGAAATCTCTTATTAAAGATAAAGTCTCATCGCCAGTATCAATATAATAACGAGAAGCTTCCTGATCAAGAAAGATAAAACCATTTCCGGCAAATTCATCACCAATTGCTTTCAAACGCGGAACGGGTGAATGACAAGTTTGGCAACTCATTTTGTATTTGCGAGCAAAAGCAGGTATTGCGTAAGCTGTTTCCAAAAGAGAAATTATAACAAAAATCACAAGTAATATTTTGATTATTGTATTTTTCATTTAGCACCTCTAATCAACTATTTCAATTTCAATTGATTGTTCATTTATTTTAACTATTTCAGATTCTTCTGCCGGCACATTGAGAAAATCGGCTACAGGTTTAACAAGTTTCTGATAATTTAATGTAGCGACAATTTTTAAATTACCTATTTCAACTTTGTCAGGAATGTTGAATGAGTAAGTTTCAGTAATGGTTTCTCTTGGACCTATTCTGTAATCAACTCCAAGAGATTTTGTGTTCCATTGAAGTATTGTCATATTACCGTTTTCATCAAAATAAGGCATTCTAAAAATTCTATCTCCTGCTGGAACGCCATCTCTTTGAATGCCTGCGAAATTACTAATTCCTTTTGCTATTCCAATATCTTGATACTCCAAGTCATTTGAACCAATTGTCCACTTCTCACCTTCGAAGCCTTTCTTATCGACAGGCAAATGAAAAACATTTCCCTTAGCATCAATTGCTTCAATATGTAACCAGACAATTCTATCTTCGACAGACCCAGTTGGAAATTTATGTCCAGTTTTTTGATTGAAAAGAGTAACAGTAAATTTTACTTTTTCTCCGGGTTCGGCTTCGTTATTATCTGGGTAGATTTTTATTTCGATTGTTCCTTTTAATTTGCCATTATCGTGTGCACCATTGAACAGATGCAAACGAGCATCACTGAATATTTTTCCCATCAGAGCAGTTTGAAAAACTGTCTTCGGCATATGGCAATCCTGACATTGGACACCTTCTTTATAGTAAGGTCCTTCTTTCCACTCAAGATGTGTTGATTTAACCCATATATCAAATCCATTTTTTTCGTTATGACAAATTCCGCAAAAATCGCCTTGATGGTGAAGTTCTGTAACTTCAATCTGATGATTCGGAGATTCAACACCTGGCAATCTCGAACTGTATTTTGTCTTACCGGGTTTGATAATGTAATTATAATTATAAGGAACATCTCCATCGTAACCAGTAATTAAATGACAAACATCACAAGAAACAGATTCATTTGCTCGAGAATTTTTCTCTGGTCTTGGTGGAGGAGTATCACCCGATAAAAAGGATAATGGAGAGTGACAACCATTGCATTCGGCTTTTATACCAGAATATTTTGGGTCAATATCAGCGTGTGGAACTGCTAAATCAAAATACTCGATTTCATCCCAATGATGTGTATATGCCTGAGACATCATTGCTTGTTTCCATTGCTGATAAAAATTAGTATGACAACTTCCGCAATAAGCTGGTTTTTCAAAATCGTCATATTTAAACTTGCCGTATCTTTCATCGAGTATTACCAGCGTAAAAGCAGAAGAAAAGACAAATGCTATTAAACTAATCGTAAGGATTTTTTTTCTTTTCATACTTGCTCTATTTTAATTATTAATCATCTTTTAAAATTTGCCAATAATTCAAGCACGCTATCCGTTATTTCCTCAGTTGCACTGGAAGGTGCTAAATATGAATTTACAAGAAACGAAAAGACAAGCATCTCTCCATCGATGGTTGTAACATAACCAGAAAGAGCACGGACATTAGAAATCGTTCCAGTTTTACCGTGAACATTTCCTTCGCATTTTGTTCCCCTCATTCGGTTTCTTAATGTTCCGTCAACTCCTGCGATGGATAAAATATCATACCAGATTTGTGAATATTCACTCTTTATCATATACGTTAGAATTTTTACAATTTGTTCGGGACTTATATAATTATACCTTGTCAAGCCCGAGCCATCACTATATTGATAAGTCTCTTTTTCAATTCCCATTTTTTCAAGTGTTGCTTCAACTACCTTCTTGCCATTTCTAAACGAACCATATGCGTATTCATTCCAGCCAACGACTTTGGTCATAGTTTCAGCATATAGATTCTGACTTCGTTTCATTAATCCAGATAGAATATCTTTTAATAATGGTGACTGATGTTCGATGACTAAAGTTTGTTCAATATATTCATCATCGAAATTTTGTATTTCATCGCAGTCAGTGGGTTTGCCCACAATTTGAATTCCTTTTTCTTCTAATGTTTCCTTCAATACAGTCACATAAAATAATGTTGGATTTGTAATTGAAGGTGTCCTTTCAAATTCATTGCCACTTTTGACAACGTTTCCTCGTATTAAAATATCATTCGTTCCGAATTTTCTTGTAACGTTAATTGAAGTTCTGCCCGAATCGCTAATGGTAATATCCTTTGTAATAGAATAATAATTACTTTGTAAATTTGGAATTACTTGTACAGGTTCAGAAATAATGTCAGGTGGAATAATTTTTAAATCAACACAATTTTCATTTATCTGAAGTGGACCTATTTCGGCAGAATACCAAACATCCAAACCATCGAAAGACCATCCATCGCCCAGTGGTTCATTATCGAAAGCATTATCATCACCTATGATATTACCTGTGATTTTTTTAATTCCAAGTTTCTTTAAATAATCTGCCCAAGACCAAAATACTTCTCGTGGATTAGAGAAAAACTTATTATACATTGTTGGGTCCCCATTGCTCCAGACAATTAAATCGCCACTTAAAACCGAATCCTGAATTTTACCTGTATAAGCAAGTGTAGTTGTAAAAGTAAAGTCGGGACCTAGTGTTAATAATGCAGTAGAAGTTGTCGGAATTTTTTCATTTGATGCAGGCATAAACAATTTATCGGGATTTCTTGCATACCAGACTTCATCTGTTTTCAATGATTTGATTAAAACACCCCAGAAAGCATTATCAAATCGTGGATCATCAAAAATTTCGGTTATCTGCAACTTTAGTTTTTGAAAGTTATCTGCTTCGGGTGTGGTTACATCGGAACTGCAACTGATTAGAATAAAAGATAAGAAAACAAAGAAAATTGATATTTTTTTCATAAGTTTAATAAATTTATTAAAAAAATATTTTTACTTGTAAAAAATTAGTAAAAATAAGTTTAAAAGAAAACAAAATAAAAATTTAATTCTTTCGAATGTTTGTATGATTTTTGATATTTTTATTAACCAAAAATTAATTTTTTTACAAATCCGGACTTATTATGAAAAAGAATATACTTTTAATTCTACCTGCAAAGAATTTTAATGAAATAGAATATACCATCATAAAAAATACAATTGAGAAAGAGGATTTTAATATATTTATTGCTTCCGATGCTCAGTCGTTATGCATTGGCAAAAATGGAATGAAAGTCCGTCCTGATGTTTCACTTTACAACATTCACGAAAGTAATTTCTGTTGTATTATTTTTATCGGTGGAAGTGGTGTGAAAAATTACTGGAGCAATAAGGATTTAAACGGTTATTCAAATGAATTTAACAAAGCGGGGAAATTGGTAACAGCGATATGTAGTGCTCCTGTGATTCTTGCAAGAGCTGGTTTGCTGAAAGACATTGAAGCAGTATGCTACCCTGATGATAAAATTGAGTTGGAAAAGGAGGGTGCAATTTATCTTGATCAGCCAGTAGTAATTTC
>JAFGPR010000167.1 GCA_016936095.1 Ignavibacteriales bacterium
GGAGGAATGGGTGGAATGGACGGAATGTATTAATTAATATTAAGTAAAAAAGGCGACTATAGTCGCCTTTTTTATCGTAATCTAAATAATTCTTCGAAAATATTCAATTGTTCTTTTCAATCCTTCACTTCGATTTATCTTTGGTTCCCATTTTAATAATTTCCATGCTTTTGTGATATCAGGTTGTCTGATTTTCGGGTCGTCAATGGGAAGGTCTTTAAATATTATTTTGCTTTTTGAATTTGTTAATTCCACAACTTCTTTTGCGAAATCTAAGATTGTAATTTCATCGGGATTTCCAATATTAATTGGCTCGGTAATATTTGAAACAAGTAATTTAAAAATTCCATCAATTTCATCTTCTACAAAACAAAAACTTCTTGTCTGCTTACCATCACCAAATACTGTAATGTCTTCCCCATTGAGTGCTTGATCAATAAATGTTGGTAGAGCTCTACCATCTTTTAATCGCATCCTTGGACCATAAGTGTTAAAAATTCTAACAATTCTCGTGTCTAAATTATGATAGCGATGATATGCCATTGTTAGAGCTTCTGCAAATCTTTTTGCTTCATCATAAACTCCTCGAGGTCCAATCGGATTAACATTGCCCCAGTATGATTCATTTTGGGGATGAATTTCAGGATCACCGTAAATTTCAGAAGTTGAGGCAAGGAGGAAAGTAGCATTTTTTTCTTTTGCAAGTCCAAGTGCTTTATGTGTCCCGAGTGAGCCTACTTTGAGTGTCTGAATCGGTAAAAGTAAATAATCAATAGGACTTGCTGGTGAAGCGAAATGTAAAACGTAATTAATTTCTCCCGTTATATGAATAAAATTAGTAACATCGTGTTTTATGAATTGAAAATCTTCATTTCCAAATAGATGTTCAACATTTTTTAAGTTACCCGTGAGTAAATTATCTACACAGATTACTTTAATATTTTCTTTGATTAATTTATCACAAAGATGAGAACCTAAAAATCCTGCACCACCTGTTACAACTGCTGTTTTTTTCATAAAAATAATTCCATTGAATTAATTTTAAATTAGTAATTAAAATCTCTCAATTTTTAATGAAATTTTTAAGGAAGATAAAAAACTTCCAATTAATCCAAATATAATCCCAATAATAAAAATCAAAGTTGTAATAATATAGAAATTTGTATCATAATCAACGATAATGTTTAAATTTCTTAGGATATAAATTATAGCAATATATAATCCGAAACATAAAATGCCAGCAATTATGCCGATTATAAATCCCTGTATAAAAATAGGAATTTTAATTGTAGATAATTTTGCACCGACAAGTTTCATTGTTTCATACTGCTGTAGTTTTGAATGTATTACTAATCGGTTTGTCGAATAGATCAAATAAATTGAAAGTATGATTAATATTATTGAAATAATATAAATCACATTTTTTGCAGATTTAATAAAATTTAATAGCTCTAAAGCAAAATCATAATCGTAAACAATTTCTTCAATTCCTTTTATTTCCTTTATTGGTGCTAATAACTCATCAATATTTTTATCATTTATTTTATCCGCATCTAATTTAATTTTGTATGATGCAGGTAGAGGATTAAAATCAAGGATTTTTCTGAAATCTTCACCAGTATCTTTTATGAAATTATCCTCAGCTTCTTGTTTCGAAATAAATGTTATTGATTTTATAAAATCATTTTTATCTATTTCAACTTTTATTTCATTTATTCTATTTTCCGTTAGATTATTTTCCAAGAAGGCATTTATTTCAATTTTATCTTTTATAGATTTGTCAAGATTTTCGGAAAGGACAAGTAAAAGTACAGAGCATAATGTAAATATAATTGCAACCATTGTCGTTATTATTGTAATAAGAGTAGCAAGTTTAGCAACCTTAAATGCTCTTAAAGCCTCAGAAAAATAAAAACCAATCATTTGAAATTTTAATTTCTGTCTAATTTATGAAAATAATTTTATATTTATAAGTGTAATTTTTTTTTAATTAAAAAATATAAAAATTTATATTCAAATATATGAAAATATTATTTCTTGGTGATTCAATAACTGAAGGATTTAATACCGCAAGACTTTTAAATGATTTTGCAATTACTAATAAAGGTGTTTCGGGAGATAATACAAGTGACACAATAAACCGTTTGAATGATAATTCTTTTATCCAAGATTCTTATGATTTTGTCTTTTTATGCATTGGAACTAACGATATTGCTCAAGGCAAGAATGACGATGAGATAATAATTAACATTCAAGAAATAATTACTAGAATAAAGGAAATACAACCAGAAGGAAAGTTAGTTCTTACTTCAATTTTTCCAACGTTAAGTAATGAACCAAGACCAAATGAAAGAATTGTCGAGCTTAATGAAAAGATATATGTTCTTGCTAAAAATAATGGCTTAAATTATTTTAATCTTTATCCGAATTTTATCAATGAAAACGGGGAATTGAAGACGGAATTTTCTTTGGATGGACTGCATCTCAGAAAAGTTGCATACAAAATGTGGGCAAAATTATTTACTGAATTCATTTCACAAATTTAATTAATATGTCAACATTTCAAGATTTTTTAATCAAGATAGGCATCAAAGAGAATGCTAATATTTTAATGCATTCGAGTTACTTGAAGATTCGTTCTGCATTTTATGAAATTTCGATTGAAGAAATTATTAATTCAATCAAAAAAATAATTACATCAAATGGTTCTTTAATTATGCCAACTTTTACTTATTGTTTTAAACGTTTAGATGGTTCAAATGAAGTTTTTAATAGAGAAAAGTCCAAATCTAAAACAGGTGCTATTACAGAAGTATTTCGTAAATATCCTGATGTGACTCGTACTTCATCACCAACACATTCATTTGCATTTTGGGGAAAAATAAAAAATATTTTTGATGAAAATAATTCACCCAATAGTCCACTTGGAAAGGAGAGTGTATTAGAATGGTTTGTCAATCAAGAGAATTCCTATGTACTAATGCTTGGAGTTGATTTTACGTCATTTACAATTGGTCATTATCTTGAGATACAAGCACCGGTTCCTTGGAGTGATTTTTCTCCCTGGGATTATCTTGGTGTCAGGAAAATTGGTATTTCAACAGAAGGGGAAATTAAACTAATCGAAGTTCCGGGTTGTGCTAAATCATTTATTACTTTTGAGAAGTATTTACTCGAACAAAATATTATTAAAAGTAATTTTATAAAAAGTATGAATTATTACTTTTTAAATGTTAAAAGTATAATTGATGTTGGAATTAAATATTTTAAAGAAAATGCTGAGACATTGCTTTGTCCACAAGGAAGTTGTCTCGCGTGTGATTCAAGGAGAAATAAATATTTATGCTGAAGAATAAGCTTATATTTTTTATTTCAATATTATTTTTTATTCAATGTAGTACATCTGAAAAAGTGTTTTTTGAGAGTACAATGAAGGAGAATAGAGGGAAATATAAAACTGAGCTAATTGAAAAAATTAATGAAAACTTATCAAGAGTAATTAATTCGGATAATGAAAAAAAATGGGAGGAAGCATTATGGGCAATAAATTTTATTCGTTACAAGACAGATACTGTGAAGAATGCATTCTCAAAGGCATTTAAGAATTTCCAAAACACTTCTCTTTCATTTCAAAGGGCTTTTTTAGAATGTGTTTATTCTATCTATGAGAATGAATTTATTGATGAATGTTGGAAAGTATTAAATACAACTGATAATCCAAAAATATTTGCGATGGCTTCTTTATATGTAATAAGAGTGAATAATTCTTTAGAGATAAAAAGTGAAATTATTGAAATTATGAAGAAGCATTTCTCTGATTATTTCGACAATCCAATTTTATTTATGTTAGAAAAAGATTTAGTAGTGGATAGGAAAGAAGAGATAAAGTTCAGACCCGATTTAGTTGATTTATTAAAACAGAAATTTGATGATAAACCTGTTATTTTTTCTTTTCAACGGGTTAATAGGAAATATGAAGGTATTGTAGTAATAAGAAAAGATGATGGAAAATTTTTACGAGATGATAATGGTGAATTGTTTTGCATCCCCCAACTTGCTTTATCATTAAGTAATTTACCAGGATATATTACTAATGGAAATACATCGCAAGGAATATTTTCAATTCAGAAAATTAAGACCACAAAAAATATATTTATTGGACCAACAAAAACACTTATCCTAGCTCTGCCTTATGAAGTTTCTGTAGCGGAATATTTTCATAATGAGGAGTTGGAAAACTTGGAATGGACGCTTGATGCATATGAATTAATGCTGCCTAATAGTTGGTATGGATATCATTCGATTTACGAAGCATATTACGCAGGAAAAGCTGGCCGTAATGAAATATTAGCACATGGAACTACAATAGATCCAGAATACTATAAAAATGAAAATTGTTACCCCAACACACCCTCTCTCGGTTGTCTAACTGCAAAAGAAATATGGGGAGATAATGGTTACCTTGAGATTAGTGAGCAGCAAAAATTAATAAATGCTTTTGAATCATTTGATGCACAAAATGGTTATTTAATCGTTATTGATATTGACGATCAAGATAAACCTGTTAAAATTGAAGAATTAAAAGATATTATATTTTTAGCAGAACTGAATAAATGAGTATGAAATAATTTTTATTTTTACAAATAAATTTTAAATTTAATTGCAAGAAATTATGGAAAATATTCAAGTTATTTTGTTGATAGGTATTTTTCTTTTAATGACTATTTTAATGTTCCTTAGAAAAATTCCTGCATTGATTGCGCTGCCAGTGATGGCTTTTTTAATTTCTATTATTGGCGGAGTATCTTTGGAAGACACAATAAAATTTGTTCTTGGGCAAGGTTCATTGAAATTACATAGTGCATATACTATTGCAATGTTCGGAAGTATGCTTAGTGTAATTTTACAGAAAACAGGAGTTGCAGAAAGTTTTATAAAAAAGGGGGCAGAGTTATCAGGCGATAGTCCTTGGACAATTGCCGTAATAATGTTAATTCTTATCGCTTTACTTTTTACTACTATCGGTGGACTCGGCGCTGTAATTATGGTTGCTACAATTGTTTTACCGATTATGGCTTCAGTTGGAATTGGACCAATGACAAGTGTCGGAATCTTTCTAATAGGAATTAGTATGGGAGGTGCATTAAATGTTGGTAGTTGGGCTGTCTATATTGATGTGCTTGGTTTGACTGTTGAAAAAATTCGACCTTTTGCTTTGATAATGTTTTCGATTACTTTTATTGCTTCTTTGGTATATATTACTGTACAGTTATTCCGCGATGGACAAAATTTAAAATTGAAAAAAATTATTAAGAATAGCACAATATTTATTGGAAGTATTGTTACGATTCTGGTTTTATATAATTATATCCTTTCGGTTAATATGAAATTAGTTGTTGACAAGGTTATTTCAAATGTTGGAATAGTCATTGGTTGGATAATATTGGGTGGTGTCGTTTTGCTTTTCATAATAGCAATTATTCGCATCATTTTAAAAAAGAATGAAACAGAAACTGAAGTCCATTGGATAACTTATTTTTCACCTATCATTCCATTGCTATTAATTCTAATTTTCAGTATGGATTTTATTGCAGCATTTATTGTTGGTTTGATTTATGTTTTTATCGCAACCTATAAAAAAGGTAGATTAAATTTATTTGTAAAGTCAATATTTGAAGGTGGGGGAGTTGTAATGCCAGCTGTTGTGCTGATGTTTGGAATTGGTATGTTGTTAGTTGCAGTCATGGGTCCAGGAGTTGAATTGGAAGCATATCCAAATGGTTGGCCAGTTTTGAATTTATTGAGACCAGTGGTGCTTGCAATTGTTCCAAATAGTCCTTTGTTTTATGTAATTATTTTTACCATCGCAGCGCCATTAGCATTATACAGAGGTCCACTTAATGTATGGGGAATGGGATATGGAATCGCAGCAGTATTTTTGGCAAGTGGAATGAATCCAGGTGCAATTATGGGATTACTACTTGCTGTCGGTCAAATTCAAGGAATTAGTGATCCGACAAATACGCATAATGTTTGGTTAGCCAACGAGATGCGAGTTGATGTACAAAAAGTTTTATGGAATACAATATCTTATAGTTGGGCTTTGGCTTTAATTGGATTAATTATATCTGCTTTACTATTTATGTAAAAATATTTTGTGTCTTAGCAACTTCATGGCAAAAAGCTTTTTATTATAAAGTCTTAATGACACTTAGGGAAATAACTTATGAGAAAAATTAAAATTGGAATTGATGTAGGTGGGACATTCACCCACGCAGTAGCTGTGGATATTTCTGATTTTAGTATAATCGGAAAAGCCTGCGTTCCAACAACACATACTGCAAAAGAAGGTGTTGCTAAGGGCGTTGTTGATTCGATGAAATTTTTGATTAAAGAATCAAAAATTAAACCTAGTGAAGTAATTCTTATAGCACATTCAACTACACAAGCAACTAATTCTTTATTAGAAGGTGATGTTGCAATAGTAGGCATAATTGGTATGGGAAAAGGTATAGAAGGTAAGCGTGCAAAAAAAGAAGCAAATCTAGGTAATATTGAATTATCGCCAGGAAAATTTCTTTTTACAAAATTTAGATATTTAGATACATCAAAACCGTTAATAAAAGATGATATTAAAAAAGCAATTAAAGAAATCAAGGAAGAGGGAGCGCAAGTAATTGTTGCATCAGAAGCGTTTGGAGTTGATAACTTCTCGAATGAAGAAATGGTAGTTAAAATTGCTACAGAGATGGGATTTCTTTCAACCGCTGCAAGTAATATTTCAAAACTATATGGATTAAAAGTTAGAACAAGAACTGCAGTAATAAATGCAAGTATGATGCCAAAAATGTTAGAGACAGCAAATCTTACAGAGGAATCAGTTCGTAAAAGTGGAATAAAAGCTCCGCTTATGGTTATGCGTTCTGATGGTGGCATTATGGATATTAATGAAATGCGTAAACGTCCAATTATGACAATGTTATCTGGTCCTGCCGCAGGAGTTACTGCTGCTTTGATGTATGCAAAGGTGTCAGACGGTATTTTTCTTGAAGTAGGGGGAACCTCCACTGATATTTCTGTTATTAAAAACGGAAAACCACAAGTTAAGAGTGCTCAAATTGGAGGCAATAGATTATATCTAAGAACTTTAGATGTTAGGACACTTGGAATTGCGGGTGGCTCAATTCCAAGAATTAAGGAGAATCGTATTATTGATGTAGGACCTAGAAGTGCCCATATCGCTAATTTAAATTATATTGCTTATTCTGATATACAGGATTTTTCAGAAATCAACATAGAATTAATACAACCAAAAGCTAATGATCCTGATGATTATCTTGCAATTTCTAACAACAAAGTTAAGGTAGGAAAATTTACAGTTACTCCCACTGAAGCATCATACTGTCTTGATTTGGTCAAATCTGTTGGACATGGTGAGGGAAATAAAAAAGCTATTGATTCTTGCTTCGAAGCACTTTCAAAAATAATTGATAAACCCGTTAAGGATATTGCAACTGAAATATTAAAAATATCTGCTGAAAAAATAAAACCGGTCATTAAACAGTTAGTAAGAGAATATAAACTTGATTATGATTTGATTCAATTCGTCGGAGGGGGAGGTGGTGCATCAGCCATTGTACCCTTTACTGCAAATTATTTGAAAGTTGATCATAAAATTGCAGAGAATTGCGAAGTTGTTTCAGCCATTGGTGCTGCACTTGGTATGATTAGAGATTCTATTGAGAAAAATATTATTAACCCAACAGAGCAGGATATTATTACTATCAGACAAGAAGCACTTGATTCAGTTGTTTCGATGGGTGCTGTTCCCGAATCAGTTGAAATATCAATTGAAATTGACAGTAAGAATAAAAAATTGATTGCAGTTGCGATGGGTTCAATCGAGATGAGAACAAAAGATCTGGAAATAAAAGAATTGAGCGAAAAGAAATTGCTTGATATGTGTGCTTTGTCATTCAAAACAGATGCTAATAAACTTGAGATCGCAGGTAAAACAAATTTCCTTTATGCTGTTGTTCATAAATATATTAAGAAACATTTCTTTGGTTTAATGAAAGATGAAGTGAATAAACTTCGCGTGATTGATAAAGAGGGAACAATAAAATTGCAGATTAATAATTGCTTAGTTGATACAGTTGAGGCAAAGGATGTAAAAAATTCGATCAAATCTTTGATTGAGAAATTAACAACGTTTGGTGATGCTGGTGCTCTTGTTCCTGATATCTATTTGTTAATATCTGCAAAAATTATTGATTTAACTGGATTGATTGATGAATCACAAGTGATGGCTTTAGTTGATATTGAATTAAATAAAGTGGTTGTAAAAGAAAAGATAATTGTAATTGCAGCACCAAAGAAATAATTGTAGTGTAAATTATATTGATAGGAAAGCGAGATCAAAGTATGAAAATAAAAAAATATGATTATATAATTTATTCTGCTTCTTTAGCCGGAGTAGTTTTTGCAATAGAAAAAATAAAACAAGATAAAAAGGTTCTTCTTCTTAATCAAGTTGGTTTCCCTGGAGGAAGCATTACGGAAAATTTGAATATTGAACAAAATATTCCTTCTGAAATTAATTCTGAAATTATAAAAATAATTCTATTGGGAATAAAAAACCATTGTCAAGGAATTTTATATCAAAAGAATAGTCAAGTGATATTAAATCCTGAAGCGATAAAATTTATTCTACAAAAAGTACTAACAGAAAAAGGAGTAGATCTATTGTTCCATATTCGTTTTAATAAAATCAAAAAACAAGAAAATACTTTTTCTGTTTCTTTAATTGGTAGGGAAGGAGAATTACATTTTGAATGTGATAATTTAATAGATGCCTCAGAAGAATTTATCCTATCAGATTTATCTAAAGCAGTTGAAAGAGAATTATTATTTCGAAGATACAATTTGCTAACTTCATTTATGAAAAATGAAGATGTATTAAATAAAGATTACATAATTGGAAAGATAAAACTTAATGATGGCAGATATTGGTTGTCACTTAAAATTGAAGAGAAAAATGAATTGCTTTATGAACATGAATCACATAAAATTGTCGAAGAATTATCTTACGAATTATTTAAGAATGAGTGTAGAACTCAATTATTACCAATTGCAACACAATCATTGTATAGAATTGAACAAAAAAATGAATTACCTAATTTTTACATATTACACAAAGAATTGGTAGCCAAATATAATAGGCATAAATTAATCGAATTAACTGATAACTTGAATTTCAAGGAATAAAAAGAATGTTAAATGATAAATTATTTAATAAGTTAAAAGGTGGTTTGATTGTTTCGTGTCAAGCAGAAAGGAATTCGCCTTTCAATTCTCCAAAAGGTTTGACTATGTTTGCTAAAGCGGCAAAAATAGGTGGGGCAGTAGGAATTAGAAGTGAAGGAATTGAAAAGACTAAAATGATTATTGAGA
>JAFGPR010000017.1 GCA_016936095.1 Ignavibacteriales bacterium
GGTGCTGATGGATTGATGATTGAAATTCATCATGAACCAGAGAAAGCACTTTCTGACGGACCACAGGCGTTACTGCCAAATGATTATGCTAAACTTGTTGATGAATTAAAAGTAATCGCAAATGCAATTGGACGGAAGATTTAATGCCAAAGAAAATTACTATAATTGGTTTGGGTTTAATTGGTGGTTCGCTTGCCAAAGCAATTAAGAAATCGAACAGTGAATTAATAATATCAGCTTTTGATATTCCAGAGGTTTTACAAAAAGCCAAAGAAGAAAAAGTAATTGATGTAAAATTTTCATCAATTGAAGAAAGTGTTAATTCTGATATTATTTTTTTATGCCTGCCTGTTGATGTTGCTTTAGAGATATTTGAAAAGCTTGCACCAATATTAAATGAAAATTCAATTCTTACGGATGTATGCGGTGTTAAAAATATTTTTCAAGAAAAATGGAATAAAATTAAAAGTAAAGGCCTTTATGTCGGTGGTCATCCGATGACGGGAAAAGAAAAAGGGGGATACGATAATTCCGACCCGCTACTTTTTGAAAATTCTGTATATATTTTAACGGATTCCGCAAAAGATTTACCAGAGAGAAATAATCTGATAAGTATTATTGAATCTATTGGTGCAAGGATTACATTTGTTCCTCCAGAAATTCATGATGAGATTGTTGCTTATGTAAGTCATCTTCCTCAAATGGTAGCAGTTTCATTGGTAAATACTGCAAGTAAAAAAAATAATGACAAGAATTTTATTGATTTTGCAGCAGGTGGTTTTTACGATATGACAAGAATTGCTTCAAGTGATTTTAATGTTTGGGAACCAATATTAAAGCAGAATAAAGACAAAATATTATTTGCTATTGAATCGCTTAAAAATGAATTAGAAGTTATCTCAAATTATTTAAATGAAAATGATATAAAATCAATTGCAGATAAATTTGAAACTGCAAGAAGAACAAGGGATGAAATACCAAAGAACAGGAAGGGTTTTTTAAATCCATTGTATGATATTTATATTTTTGTGCCTGACGAGCCTGGAGTTATAAGCAAAATATCAACTGCTCTTTTCAAGGAAAATATAAACATAAAAGACATTGAATTATTGAAAATTCGAGAGGGTGCGGGCGGAACATTCAGGTTATCATTAGAATCAGAAGGAGATGCAATAAAATCAAAAATAATAATGGATAAAATTGGTTTTAAGACAAATTAAAAAGAGGGTATAAAACATTTTCATACCCTCTATATAATGCTTATAATAATTATTTCTTCTTTTTAATAATTGAATTTACAATTTCTTCTGTGTCAAGTGCTATTACTAATTCTTCATTCGTTGGTATCTTAAATACTCTAACTTTTGAATCTGATGTAGAAATATCGAATTCACCTTTTGCATTCTCATTTTTCTTTGGATCTAATCTTATACCCATAAATTCCAGCCCACTACATGCTTCACGTCTTGTTAGAGGCGAATTTTCACCAACACCACCAGTAAAAACTAAGGCATCAAGTCCGCCTAATGCAGCAGCATAAGCACCAATGTATTTTTTAATCTTATAGTTATATGCATCAAGTGTTACGGTAGCCCTTTCATGTCCCTCTTCAACTGCTTTCTCTATATCACGCATGTCATTTGTTAATCCAGCTAAACCTACTACGCCCGAATGTTTATTCAACAAGGTTGCCATCTCTTTTAAATTAAGGTCTTCTTTTTCCATAATAAAGAGCGGTAGGTTAGGGTCTAGATCACCACATCGAGTTCCCATTAGCAGTCCTTCAAGTGGAGTCATACCCATAGTTGTATCAATTGATTTACCATTAAGTATTGCAGCCATGCTCGCACCATTACCAAGATGAGCGGTAATAATTTTCAATTCGGTTATAGGTTTTTTCATAAGTGCCGCTGCTCTTTCTGAAACATATCTATGTGATGTACCATGAAAACCATAACGTCTTATCTTGTATTTTTCATATAGTTGATAAGGTATTCCGTATAAATAAGCATGTGGTGGCATTGTAGTATGGAAAGCTGTGTCAAACACTCCACATTGAATAACATCAGGTAGATGTTCTGATACTGCTTCAATACCTGCAATGTTTGGTGGATTATGAAGGGGAGCGAGTTCGATGTTATCTTTTAATGCTTTCATCACGTCGTCTGTAATTCGAACCGAACCTGAAAAAGTTTCAGCTCCATGAACAACTCGGTGTCCTACAGCATCAATTTCTTTTATATTTTTCAAGACACCATAAGTTGGATGCAATAAGACAGCAATTACGTATTCAATTGCTGTTGAATGATTTAAAACTTCACCATCTATTTGAATTTTTTCTTTATTAAAAGTTTTATGTTTTAAGAAAGCATCGCTAGAACCGATCCTTTCAACAATTCCTATTGCCATTACTTCTTTTGTAGCTGTATTTATGAGTTGATATTTGATTGAAGAGCTACCGCAATTTAATACCAGTATTTTCATTTTTTCCTCTTTAATTTCTTAAGATATAATTTTTCCTTGAGCGTCGTATTTGTAAAAACCTTCGCCAACTTTTTTACCTAATTTTTTCTCACGAACTAATTTCCTTATTAGTGGACAAGGTCTGAATTGTGGCTCACCAAGTGCATTCCAAAGTTGTTTCATCCAGGATAGGACATCGTCTAATCCCATAGCATCTGCCATTTCTAAAGGTCCCATTTTAAAATTAAATCCGAGTTTAATGGCACAATCAATTTCTTTTGTATCAGCTAAACCTTCCATCAGTATATGAATTGACTCATTGATCATTGGCATCATAACTCGCGTTGTAATAAAACCGGGATATTCATACACTTCAATTGGTCGTTTACCGATTTTTTTTAGGAAATCTTTTATCCGATGAACAGTTTTTTCTGACGTAGATACTTCTTTACCTAATTCAACTATAGGTATCTTAGGAACAGGGTGAATAAAATGCATTCCAATAAATCTGTCACGTCTCTTAATCTTTTCTCCAATTTTTGTTAAGCTTAATGTTGAAGTATTGGAGACAAAAATTGTATGTGGTTTTGCAAGCTCTTCGAGTTCCTTAAAAATTTTGACTTTTACATCAATATTTTCTTCTACTGCTTCGATAATCAAATCGCAATCCTTAATGTCTTCCATTCTTATTGACCATTTTATTTTGGCCATTATTCCTTTCAATTCACTCTTGGTCAAACTCCATCTTGCAATTTCATTTTCCATTGATTTTGTAAGATTTTGAATAGAATTTTTCAAGCTTGGTTCGTCTTTCTCCACTACAATTACGTCAACACCTTTTGCAGCGATTGTCTGAGCAATACCTTGTCCCATTATTCCCGCGCCAATAATACCGACTTTGTCAATCCTTTCACCGTCTTCTTTCTTGGTTACTTTTTTTGTTAAGTCCATTAATTTCAATTTTTCATCTGCCATTTTTATTCCGTTTTTGTCATTTATTTTAGATAATTAATTAGTTTTTTTTCGAAATGAAATTATTTTAGTTTGCATTTAAAATTAGTAATCTTTTTTTTCTTAAGCAAGAAAACAGGTCTAAATATTTATAAATTTTTGTATTTTTATCCAAGTTTTATTTTTCTCTAACCATATTTAATGATTGCAAGCAATTTATGATAAATAATCTTAAACAAAAAGTAATTTTTACATTTGATAAATTTGGTACAATTAATTTTTTATTACGACAAGAAAACTTACCTGTTTTAATAATAACAGAAAATTCAGATATTGCACAAGAGCTTGGGAAAAAACTAACAACACAAAAATTAAATCCTATTAACCTTGTGAAAAATATTCCTTTTACTGAAAGAATATTTATCAAGAATAACATTCCTAAACAAAAGTCTGATGTAATTATTTGTGATAATTTCTCAATGAAGTTATTTGTGGATAGTGTTAAATTAATCATTTTTTATGATAACTATTTTTCATTAAATGACTACTTCGATTATCTGAGATCTCCAAACACAAATTGTGAGCAATTTAATATTTATATTCTTGTTAATCCAATAGAAAATATAAAGTATTATTTAATTCTAAACAATGTTGTTAATATACGTATTATAACCGATGTTTATAATTTGCTTTATGATTATCAAGAAGTTGCATTAGGAAGTAAAAGTGATAAAGAAATTTATGCTAATAATGAATTATTTAATTTCTTTAGAAAGAGAAACATATCCGAAAAAATATTTTTAAACGCATTATCAATTCTAGAAAATTTCAATTACTTTCAAACAAATATTAATAAAGACAATCGGCCAATTAAGATCTTATGTGATAATTCCAATATTACTGATTATTTTCACGATGAAAAATTGAGAGAACTATTTTCATATTTGCTAAGCAAAGATAAAAATTCAAAAAATATTGAAATAAATTTTACTGAACTACAAGACAAAATTTTAATATCAAGAGAAAAACTAATTGAGCAATTAAATAAACTTGCGAAATGGGGTTTTATAGAGTTATCTGAAATTGAAAAATTAAAAGAAATTCGATTACTTGATGCACGAATCCATCCAAGATATTTACAGATTGATTTAACAGATGAAAAAAAGAAAGTCGAAGGTATCAGAGGTCAATTTCAAATATTGAATGAATTCCTTTTTACTAGTAAATGCAGAAATAATTATATCAACAGATTGAGCGATAATGAGAATTTAGCTAAATGTATGAAATGTGATAATTGCACAGAAAAAATTGATACAAAAAAAATATTTAATTTTTTGGTTTGCTCAAAAATAATAGAAACGGTTTGTTCGTCTCAAAATTCAATTACACAAAAAGAAATATTTGAAGCAGTATCAACTGATTACTTAATTAAAAAATTTATAACTGAAAATCCTAATATCGATTTGAAAAATATTTTGCAAGAAGAAATAAAAAATAATCTTGAATTTTTATTTTCTAAAAATGTGTTGTTGAATTTTGAAGATAAAATTTATCTTATAAAAAGAGAGAAAGAAAAAGAATTAACTTTAAGAAAAAGTCAAGTAAAGGATAAAAGTAATTTAGGTGATATTGCTTTATTTCATAAACTTAATACAATAAGAAAAACAGCGGCAAAAAAATATACTCAAACTGAAGAACTAATTTGTTCTGATAAAATTTTAATTGAAATAACAAGCCAATGTCCGATAACACCAAGTGAATTATTTAAGATCGACGGTTTTACTCAAAGAATGTTTAATAAAGTTGGAGAGGATATACTTAAGACTACTAAAGAATACAAGTTTAATCAAGTAACGGATAAAAACATACCCACAGAACTCAAACAAATTTTGGAACTTGTAACAGAAAGGAAAAATCTTAAGCAAATTGCAAAAACTCAAAATTTATCAGAAACCTTTCTATCATTTCAAATTGAAGTATTGCTAAGATTCAGACCTGATATTGATATTTCAAATCTAATCAACGATGAAGAACTTGCACATATAAAAAATGAATACGAGAAAGGCAATGCCGAATTAAATTCAATCTATGAAGCATTAGAAAATAAAATTAATAAAAATAAGATTAGAATTGCGTTGGCAAAAATATTATTTAGTTAAATCTACATTTTTTTCGAGATATAATAAATATTCATTTGCATAGTTAAAGAACTTGTCCCAACTTTCTTCATCCGGAATTTGTTCTAATGCTTTTAAATAGTCTTCTTCTTTAATACTATATTTTGAAAAAATTTCTTGTCTTTTTATTTCCAACGAATCAGTTTGATAAAGATATAATTCCTGAACGACTAACAAATCAACATAGACTTTTGCTAGATTTTCATAATCTGATTTTGAATCGGAACAATTTGAAGATATAAGTAAAATAAGGATCAAAAAAATATTTAGGAAATATATCTTCATAATGAATTATTTCTTCTTGCTTGCTTCGAACAAAATTTTCTTTTCTCTTTCAGTTAGATTTTGATAACCACTTTCACCTATTTTGTCAAGTATTCTATCAATTTCAACCTGAGTTACTTCAATTTCAGATTTATCATCTTTAAGGTCATAATATTTTGCTTCTTCAATATCTTTGTCCACTTTTGCTTCCTTGTATTCAGTATGTTCTGATTCAGATGAGGACTTACTACCTAAACCGATATTTTTAAAGAATGTACTTAGCTTATACTTATAGTTAGGATGAGTAAATAACATAAAAATGAATCCTGCAAGTGCTCCACCGATATGAGCCATATGAGCAACCCCACCAGCATCACCAACGGATAAAAACTCAAATACAATATAAAAACCTACAAAATATTTTGCTTTCATCGGAATTGGGGGAATTAACAAAACAATATATTCATTCGGAAACATCATGGCAAAAGCGATAAGAACTCCGAATACGGAACCCGAAGCTCCGATAGTCCAAGCAACTTTGTCGGTAATTTCTGGGGAAATAAATATTTGAAAAATACCAGCAACAACACCACATAATATATAGAACCAAAAGAATTTTTTTGAACCCCAGCTCATTGCAACATATCGACCAAACATCCAAAGTGCGAACATATTAAAAAAGATGTGCGAAAATCCACTTGTGTCATGCATAAATTGATATGTGAATAATTGCCAAATCTGAAAATTATAAGGTTGTCCGGCCGGGTCTAGACCAGCTATAGGATTTAACGCAAAGTGTTTGAATAAAATATACCAGCCGGGTATGTTATCTATGTTTCTTGATTCAAAAGTTAATTGAATTAAAAAAACGATTAAATTTGCAATAAGCAATAATTTTATTACTTGAGGAAACATTCCTCTATTTACAGGTTGTCTTCTATATCCACCGTACATTTCTACCTTTTAAAAATAATTTTAATTACAATGTAACAAGTTTATTGATTATTTTAAAATATTTGAAAATAAAAACATAAATTTGAAATGCAAATTAAAAATATTTGGAATTAAATCTAACAATGAAAAACAAAATAGCATTAGTATTATTTTTAACAACAATTTTTAATCTAAATTTTTCACAGGAAAATAAGATGACAATTAGTGAATTAAGAAGCAAAATTATTTCCAAAATTGATAGTGTAGAAGGTGATTTCGCGGTTGCTTTTAGAGATTTATCTAATTCAGGAAATGAAATTATGGTAAATGAAAAAGAAACATTTCATGCAGCAAGCACCATGAAAACACCTGTGATGATCGAAGTATTCAAGCAATCAGATGAAAATAAATTTGACTTGACTGATTCAATTCTAATTAAGAATGAATTTAAAAGCATAGTTGATAGCAGTATATTTTCTATGGATATAGACAGAGACAGTGGTGAAAATTTTTATGAATGTATTGAACAAAAGAAGCCGATAATTGAGCTTGTAAAAGATATGATTACTGTAAGTGGAAATTTAACAACAAATATTTTAATCGAAATTGTTAATGCAAAAAATATAACTGAAACAATGAGAGATCTTGGTGCTAAAGATATAAAAGTTTTGCGTGGTGTTGAAGATATGAAAGCTTATGAATTAGGCTTGAACAATACTGTTACAGCTTATGATTTGATGTTAATTTTCAAAGCTATTGCTGAAGGGGAAATAGTTTCCGAAGATGTTTGTAAACAAATGTTGGATATCTTGATGCAACAAAAATTTCGCTCAAAAATTCCGGCATTACTTCCTGAGGATGTTAAAGTAGCAAATAAAACAGGTTCGATAAGTGGGGTAGAACATGATTCGGGAATTGTATTTTTACCTGATGGAAGGAAATATGTTTTAGTTATTCTTGCAAAAAATTTATTAGATACAGAAGCAGGAATTAAAGTCGAAGCAGAAATCTCAAAAATGATCTATGATTTTATAATTGAACAATAATTTGAATATAAATAATGGAGCAAAATGAAACAAAAAATTTATATTAACGAACTTGCTAATCATGTTGGACAAGAAATTACATTGAAAGGCTGGCTCTACAATAAACGAGCAAGTGGCAAAGTTAAATTTCTCATTTTAAGAGATGGATACGGTTATTTACAATGTGTAGTATTTAAAGGAAATGTTTCAGATGAAGTATTCGAAGCAGCTGATAAATTAACTCAAGAATCTTCATTTGAAGTTACAGGAAAAATAAAAGAAGAACCTCGTGCCATTGGTGGGTTTGAAATGGATGTTACTGATTTACAAATTATTCAAATATCACAAGAATATCCAATTACTCCGAAGGAACATGGAATAGAATTTCTCATTGATCACAGACATTTGTGGTTACGCTCAAAAAGACAAGTTGCAATCTTAAAAATACGTCATAGAGTTGTTCAAGCTATAAGGGAATTTTTTGATAAACGTGGATTTACATTATTCGATCCACCAATAATAACTCCCAATGCTTGTGAAGGAACTTCAACTTTATTCGCTTTGGATTATTTTGATCTGGGTAAAGCATACTTGACACAGTCAGGACAATTATATGGAGAAGCGGGAGCATTAGCACTTGGGAAAATATATACTTTCGGACCAACGTTTAGGGCAGAAAAATCAAAGACACGTAGGCATTTAACAGAATTTTGGATGGTAGAACCCGAGATGGCGTTCTTTGATTTGGATGATGATATGGATTTGGCTGAGGAATTAATTGAATATATTGTTCAGACCGTTTTAGCAGAAAGGAAAGTTGAACTAGAAATATTAGAGCGAGATACTACATTACTTGAACAAGTTAAAAGACCTTTCCCAAGAATAAGTTACGATGAAGCAGTTAAATTACTGATTGAAAAAGGAGTTGACTTTAAGTGGGGAGATGATATTGGTGGAGCAGATGAAACAACTATATCTGGACATTATGGAAAACCGGTAATGGTACATAGATATCCTGCTGAAATAAAAGCATTTTATATGAAACGAGATCCAAATAATCCGAAACTTGCTCTTGCAGTTGATGTACTTGCTCCCGAGGGATATGGCGAAATTATTGGTGGCAGTCAAAGAGAAGATGATTTAGATGAATTATTGAAACGAATTAAGGAGCATAATTTACCTGAAGAATTTTTCAACTGGTATTTAGATTTGCGTAGATATGGCTCAGTTCCTCATTCAGGATTTGGTATGGGCTTAGAAAGAACAGTTTCTTGGATATCCGGACTTGAACATTTAAGAGAAGCGATCCCTTTCCCACGAATGATTTATAGGAATACACCATAGATATTTTTTTACGAGGCACAGAAATTATTCTGTGCTTCGAATTTTCACACCACATATAGGACAAAAATTTCCAACATCTCTACCCATAAATTTTTTACAATTTGGACATCTTGAATATTTTATATAAATAAAGAGAAGCGGAATAAAAATGATTAAAATGCTTCCACCTAGAATTTGCAGGTAGATTGGGTCTAATTCAAAAGTAAAAATCAGTATTGAAAAAATTAAGAAAGCAACAAATAAAAATAACATTAAAAATGACCAAGGACGTAATTTTTTCAATTGCTGTTGAAATTCAGAAAAAAAATCTTTTTCATTGCTCCTCATAATACATCCTACTAAAAATAGAAACCGAAGCAAAAGAATCTACTTCGGTTGAAAATATTAAAATTTTCTTTAAGCAATTGCACCTTTAATCAAGAAGGTAGCAGCGAACGCAACGATAGCATATAATTCGGGGAATACCGCAAGTACCATAGTCTTTCCAAAAACATTGTGGCCTGAACCAATCGCAGCGATACCATTTGCACAAACTTGTCCTTGTTTGATTGCAGAGATTAATCCAACTAGTCCAAGTGCAAATCCCGCAGATAATACAGCAATTCCTTGTAACATTGTCATATCAGCTTTAATTATTTCAGGTGTGTTCATAATAAAAAAACCTGCGAAGCCATAAAGACCTTGTGTGCCCGGTAGTGCACTTAGTATCATATATTGACCGAATCCTTCATCTCTTTTTTTAAGTGAGCCAATAGTTGCATTACCGCCAATAGAAACTCCTATTGCGCTTCCAACTCCAGCTAACCCTACCATCAAGCCAAGACCGATGTAAGCAAGAATTACAGCTGCTTCCATAAATTTCTCCTTTATCTTTTATTTGAAAATGGTTTATATTCTAATCCACCACCAGTAAAGCCGGCGTTTTTGTAAAATTCAACGAATGTTAACCTCATCGGATGAACAAATGAACCCAATGATGAGATTGCTATGTTAGCAATATGACCAACCAATAAAATTACAATAAATACAACTGGACCTGCAAAAGGAATATTTGAGAATTGAGTAGCAATCTGATTTACAACATTTCCAAGTATGGCACTAGAAATTCCCAATGCAAATAATCGAATGTATGATAATAAATCTCCGAATACTCCTGTTACCGTTGTATAGATGTCCCAAATTCCTTTACCAACACGTGCGTAAATTTTTGCTTTCGGGTCATTGAAAAATAAAATCATTACTCCACTAATGGCAAGACAAATGTAAATCAAGATTGACGCATCAGCAATAATTCCATTGCTTTGTAAAAGCATGATTGCTGTCATGCTTACAAGAAGAAAAATCCAACCAATAGTTGATATTGTAAATGGAAAACCGAATTGACGAGTAATATTCATAGCTTTAACAATCATTCCCCATAAAACTTGGATACCACCAACAATGAATGACAGATAAAACATCTTATTTGCATCAAGAAAGAAATTGTTTAAGTTACCAAGGAAATCGTATCTTTCTTTAATTAAATCTATACCAAAAAATGTACCCGATAGAGTACCAAAAATAATTGTAGCTACTCCAAGTAATTGAATAAGTGTAAGAATTGGTTTAAATTCTTTCTTTAGTTTAAATTTTGCAATTGTTGCTCCAATTACAAAAAGCAATCCGTAAGCAGCATCACCAAGGCAAAAGCCAAAAAACATCATAAAAAACGGAGCAAAAAATGCAGTTAAATCGAGTTCCTGATAAGAGGGGAGTGAAAACAGTTTTCCGATCGGCTCAAAAAGTTTTGAGAACTTATTATTTTTCAACAGAATCGGGACTTTGTCATCGGGTATCGGTTTATTACTTAAATAAACTATCTCTTTATTTGCAAGATACTGTAATAATTCTTCTTCCTTCGGTTCAGGTACCCATCCTTCAATTATTTTGATTTTATTTTCCGCCTCTTCAATTGTATTCCACACGACTGTATCAAATTCTGTTTCTGAGTTGATAGTTAATTTTATTTTCTTCAGTAATGGTATATATTTTTTTGCATAATCATCAAAAATCGTAGAAATTTCTTCAAGTGTCTTTTCTATTTTTTCTTTCTCACCAGTTAATTCTTCTAATGTTCTTGAAGGTAATTTGATTTCTTCTAATGGAAAATCAACAGGACTATTAGATGTAAAAATAGCGACAAAATAAATCGTTGCCCCAATTTTATCTATGATTTCAATAGTATATTCGTCGAGCCATTCTTTCTTAAAACTTTTTTCTGAGCAAGAATAAAATTTTAATTGAATATTTTTTTCTTTCAACTTATTTATCAAATTATTTGAGAATTGTCCCCAAGGTTCAATTAGTCTTATTTCCTTATGAATGATTGTTAGTTGTTGTTTAAGGGATTCAGATTCATTTTGCTTTGATATTATATCTTCAATAATATATTTTGCATCTTTTTCAATTGTCGCGTTTTCTTGTACGATATTTCTTGACTCTAAAAATTTTATAATGCTGTCTATTTGCTGTGTAAACTTAATCTTATCTTTAATTTTATTATCAAGTTCATCTTTCTTTTCAATAATATGCAAAACACCGATTTTACGAATCGATTCAAGAAATTCATCAAATTCTTTATGATAAATAAGAAACGAATATTTTTTCATTGGTACAATCATTCTCAATCTCCGAAATCTTGAGTTCTGCTCTTTAAGATTTTCTGTGCTGATTTTGATAAATTTTCTTCATCCTCTAAAAATCTTTTTATTTTTCGTATCGCATCCTCGTAACCCGGGATTTGAACTTTTTCATAAAGATTAACTTTTTGTGTTGTCTTTCTTCTTGCGTGTTCTAAAATTTTCATTTTCATCTTGAACACTTCTCGTTCATATGCAATTTTCAAAATATTTTTTATTATTTCAATTCCCATAAGGAACCAATCAGGTGCAGTAAATAAACTGAAAATTTTAACCTTAAAAATTACATTTTCCAAAATCGGTATGCTAACACCTGCTATCTTTTTATATGATAATTTAACATCTTCAATATCAACTAAATTAATATCAAATTCATTCCACAATCTTGCAAGATTTTCATAGTTTTTAATTTCTTTTTCAAATAATTCATTAAGTTCAATCGTTTTATCTTTCGCCCGTTTTACTTCCATACGCAAGGCAGACTCCTTGTTCTTTAAAGTAGGCAATGCACGAATTCTGACTTTCAGTTGTTTGTTGATTTCGTGAAGAGAAGTTTTGTTATATTGAAATTTTATCGCCATAGTTTTTAATTGCTATCATTTTTCCAATATTTGTCAACTAAATCTTTCTTTATTCCAAGTTCGGCAGGCTGGAAATATTTTGTAAATAAATTCCATGCAGTATCTAACATTAATTCAATATCAATATTTATATCAATTGCTAAAAGATTTTTACTGTAATCCTTTGCGAATTTTAATGCTCTTTCGTCATATTCAGTTAAGTCGAATCCATTTTCCAATTTAGTTTTTGCATTAGCAGCGTCAGCATACAAACGAATTGCAGCATTCATCACCTGAGGGTGATCTTCTCTTGTTTGTTTTCCAATTACCAATTGTTTCAAACGAGATAAACTTCTGAATGGGTCAACTATCACTTTCCCAATATCAGTATCTCTTCTTAAGAATAATTGTCCTTCAGTAATATATCCTGTATTATCGGGAATAGCGTGAGTAATATCACCGCCGGATAAAGTAGTAACTGCAAGGATTGTAATTGAACCACCAGAAGGGAACTGAACAGCTTTTTCATATAATTTTGCTAAATCACTATACAGCGAACCGGGCATACTATCCTTTGAGGGAATTTGATCCATTCTATTCGAAACGATACTTAATGCATCACAATACAAAGTCATATCTGTAAGAAGAACGAGAACTTTTTGGTTTTTTTCATAAGCGAAATATTCTGCAGCAGTAAGAGCCATATCGGGTACGAGTAATCTCTCAATGGGTGGATTTTCAGTTGTATTAACGAAACTTATAATTCTATCCAATGCACCAGCATTATCAAATGCGTTTTTGTAATAAAGGTAATCATCATTTGTCAATCCCATACCACCAAGAATTATTTTATCTGCTTGTGCTCTCAATGCTACCATTGCCATAACTTGATTGAAAGGTTGATCAGGATCAGCAAAAAAAGGGATTTTTTGACCTGTAACGATAGTGTTATTCAAATCAATTCCAGCAATACCAGTTGCAATTAATTTTGAAGGTTGTTCTCTTTTTACAGGATTAACAGAGGGGCTGCCAATTTCGATATCCTTTCCTTCAACTTGAGGTCCACCATCAATTGGTTCGCCGTAAGCATTGAAAAATCTTCCTGCTAAATCATCACTCACTTTCAAAGTCGGTGCTTTACCTAGGAAAACCACCTCGGCATTATTTGGAATTCCTTCAGTTCCTGAGAAAATCTGAAGAGTTACTTTATCACCAATAATCATCACTACTTGTGCAAGACGCCCATCAACTATTGCTAATTCTTCGTTACCGACATCACTTGCAAAAAGCGAGCATGTAGCTTTCGTGATTTTATCTACTTTTGTATAAATTTTTTGAAATGCTTTAGTTTCCATTAGTCAATTTTCCTTTCCTGTAATACATTTTCTAATTCATTCTGATATTTTTTGTAATTTTCAGATTCATATTCTGAATAATTCATTTGCTTAAATTGATTTATAATTCTTTTAAAATATAATCCGACATCTTCGAAACTATCAAATTTGAATTTCATATCTGTAATTGATAAAACTTTTTCGAGCATATATTTCTGTCTTTGCATAGGGGTTGATTGGTCAACTTCATCAAACGCATCCTGTTGCAGAATTACAAAGTCAATAATTTCCGATTTCCAGTATTTCTCGTGGTATTCAAGCGGAACGCCATCATCACCTAAAATATTAATTTGTTCATACGCTTCCTTCCCACGTAATAAAATATCTTTTGCTTTATATACTAATTCTAACCAATTTTCTGAAACATTCTTTGCAAGATATTCATGTACCTCAGAGTATTCAAGATATTTTGAATAGCTATCAATCGGGTCAATTGCAGGATATCTCTTACTATCCGAACGATTTTGTGAAAGAGCGTAGAATGCACGTGCTGCCTTTTTCGTCGACTCAGTTACCGGTTCTTTTAAGTTACCACCAGCTGGTGATACAGTCCCGATAAAAGTTATCGAACCTGTTTGTTCATTATTTAAAATTACAAATCCTGCGCGGGCATAAAAGTTTGAAATGATCGCAGGCAAGTCCATCGGAAATGCATCGGGTCCTGGCAACTCTTCCATTCTGTTGGACATTTCCCTCAATGCCTGAGCCCATCGTGAAGTTGAATCAGCAAGCAATAAAACTTTTAACCCCATAGAACGGTAATATTCGCAAATTGTCATTGCAGTATAGACAGAAGCTTCTCTCGCTGCAACTGGCATATTTGAAGTATTACAAACGATAGTAGTCCTTTCAATTAATTTTCTACCTGTTCGCGGGTCATCTAGTTCAGGAAATTCCTTAAATAATTCCACAACCTCGTTTGCTCGTTCACCACAAGCAGCAATGACAATAAGATCTGCTTCTGCGTGACGTGAAATTGCATGTTGTAAAACTGTTTTTCCACAACCAAAAGGACCGGGAATAAATCCTGTCCCACCTTCAACTATAGGATTTAAAGTATCTATTGTCCTAACACCAGTCTCGAGAAGTTTGAACGGTCTAATCTTATCTTGATAAGCACGGATAGGAAGTTTAACAGGCCATTTCTGTTGCATTGTAATGTCAATTATATTTCCCTGTATATCTTCTAATTTTGCTATCGTATCTGTTATTTTATATTTACCTTTACCTACAATAAATGTAATTGTAAAATTATCAGTCAATTTAAAAGGGATCATAATTTTATGATTGATCCAATTTTCCTTTACTTCGCCAATCCAATCACCACCTTTAACATTATCGCCTACTTTTGCTAAAGGGATAAAATCCCAATCAACATCATCATCGAGAGCAGGGGTATATTCACCACGTTTCAGGAATATACCTGTCATTTTATCCAAATCATTTTGCAATCCGTCAAAATTTTTGGACAGCATTCCTGGTCCCAAAGTTGCTTCAAGCATATGTCCCTGGAATTCAACATCGGAACTTAATTTTAATCCTCTTGTACTCTCGAAAACTTGAACATAAGCGCGCCCTTCTACTACTTTAATTACCTCAGCCATCAATCTTGTACCTCCAGTTTCGATGTAACATATCTCATTTTGTGAAACTGGCCCATATGCTTCGACCATAACTAAGTTTGCAATAATTCCAATTACTTTACCTTGTGTCTTCATTTATTTTTCCTGTTTTACTTTTCTACAACACTTTGTGTTTTAGTGCCCACGTGGCAAAATTTTCATTACTATTAAAATTGTTGATATAAAACTACAATTATAATTCTTTACTCTTTTCTAAATCCTGTATAAACCGAATAAAAAGTTCTTTTCCATTTACGGGTTCAAGCTTAAGCCATCTTTCAACTAAATCTATTTTAACAACATAAGCAAAAATTTTTTCAACAGAGAAATAATTGAAAAATGTCATCTCATCTAATTTTTGCCAAATTAAAGTTGAAATATTTTTTTCAAATTCAAGTGAATCATCGGTTTCAAAATGGTGAATCACAAAATCAGCAAAAGGTAATTCACTTGATAAGCTAAAATCACGAGCAGTGCTCTTACTTATTTTCTCTGTTATTTCATTTGAACTAATAAGGTAATTATTTACAGGAATATTAAATTTTCTACAATTCAATCCAATGATAAAATTTTTTAAGATTAAATCAAATTTGAACCACTCAGCAATAAATTTATTTTCTGATTTAATCACAAAATCGTAGTAAGAAGAAGTTAGCTTATCTTCAATATTTAAATTTTGATAATCAAGTGTCTCATTCCTAAAATTGATTATAAAATTTTTAAGATAATCAATTACCGTATCAGGTTCTTTGATTTGCTCCTCAAGATATTCAAGCGGGTATTTACCACCATCAATAAATGGTCGGTTATTTTTTAAAAGAATATTAAGCAAATTTTTATTATCGTTTGGCAAATATAGGAGTTCAATCAATTGAAAATCATCTTTATGCAAATGTGAGTGAAGTTCATCCTTAAATTCATTCTTATTGTATAGCAATTTAGATTCATCGAGAATTAAATCGTGAAGACTTGCTACGAGAAAATAGTAATTTCTTTGAAGCATTACTTTTCCTCAAAAAGTAATTTAGCAATTTTAGGGCGTAAATAACTTTTAAAGAAATTAATAAAATCTTCATCAGTGAAACTGATTTTATAACTGCTATCTTTTGGTCCGATTTTGAAACCATTTTTCATCTTCGAATCAAAACGCACATCCAATCCTCTGTCAATTAGCTTTCTTCCACTTTTAAGAAAGTAATCAGCAACTTCTTTTTCATTTGCCTCAGGGAGCAAAATAGAAAGTTCGACATCATCGGATTTTTGTTGTGACCAATTATTGACAATTGTTTCTATTAACTTTTTAATAAAGTCTTGTTCTTTTAGTATTTCTTTTGTCTTTGTATCAATTATTTTCGTAACAATAAAATCTGTGATATGCTGTTTGAGAACACTTATTGATTGTTTCGAGGCAAGCTTTATGTCCGCTTCAACTTTGGATTTCAAATCTTCAGATTCTTTTTTAGCATTAGCAATTATTATTTCCGCTTCTTGATTTGCATTTTTTATTATTGCACTTGCCTGTTTATTTGCTCCTTCAATTATTCTTTCTGATTCCAGTTTCCCTTTCTCTAATCCTTCTTGATATAACTTCTCAGTTAGTTCTTGAATTTTCGTTGTCATTAGCAACTCCAGTACAATTATTAAAGACTTAAAATTCTATTATTAAAGATAATAAAGTTTGAATAAAAATGAAAATACATTGATCACAAAAACTGTTTTTTGAATAAAAATTCAAAAAAATATACATATTTTGTCAAAATTATTCATCCTGAAAATAAAAAAAAATAATTTCTAATTGATATAATATGCAGATAATTCAAAAGTAATTTTATAATTGCTATTTTTAAGATACATTCAATTTTACTACAACCATTATTTTCATTAATTTTGCATTGAAAGAATAAAAAAATTTGGAGAAATTATGAGTGATAAAAATTCAAACATTAAACAATTTGAATTCAAAGCAGAGATTAAACAACTTTTAAACATTCTTGTTCATTCACTTTATACGCACAAGGAGATTTTTCTTCGTGAATTAATTTCTAATGCTTCAGATGCTTTGGATAAATTAAGATTTGAACTAACGAGAAATACTGATATCGAAGACAAAGATACTTCTCTCGAAATTAATATTTTTTTCGATGAGAAGAAAAAAATAATCAATGTAATCGATAATGGAATTGGAATGACAGAATCTGAAGTCATTGAAAATATTGGGACAATTGCAAAGTCTGGAACCTCAGAATTCTTAACGGCACTGAGTAAGGAACAAAAAGATATAACTAATATTATCGGAAAATTCGGTGTTGGTTTTTATTCAGTTTTTATGGTTGCAAAAGAAGTTGTTATTCAAACAAAGTCGTTTAAAAACGAACCAGCAGTAATGTGGAAATCTGATGGGCTAGGTAGTTATGAAATTAATATTCTTGATGAAAATATTAAACGAGGAACAAATATAGAAATTCATTTAAAAGATGATATGCAAGAATTCTTAAATAAGGATAGATTAATTAGCATTGTAAAAACACATTCAAAATTTATTTCATTTCCAATTAAAGTAAAAGATGAACAAGTCAATACACAATCTGCAATTTGGCGAGAACCAAAATCATCTCTTAAAAAAGAACAATATGATGA
>JAFGPR010000168.1 GCA_016936095.1 Ignavibacteriales bacterium
AGTTGAAATAATAAAATTTTTCGGGAAATGATATGGGGTATAAACAGAGGGGTCAAACGCAAAAGAAATAAAGAATAGAACACTGATGACACCGATATAACTAATTCTCACGGATTTTAATTTCATATTTAAAAAATTTATTCAACAAGGGGTTGTCATATAGAGATTATTTTATTTCTCAATGTGGCTAAAGCCAAAATTTGTTTATTTTAATTGATTGTTTCGCTTAAGCGAATTGAAACAAATTTAATATTTTATCTTAAAATAATTAATAATTTTTCATTGCATTTCAGTTGGCTTTAGCCAACTGTGCTGTTTAACCAAAAATATCTGACTTTAGTCACATTGGTTGAATTATGAGACAGAAACAACAAGGGGTTGCAATCCCAGGGGTACAACCCCCTTGTTGAAATTCTATTATTTAATTTACTTTAACAACATCATTTTTTGAATGAACAAATGAACATCGTTTTGATCTTCTATATTTGTCAACAATGCTCTGCAAATGTATAGTCCACTGGCTAATTTGCTTCCATCAAATTGCAGATTGTATTCACCTGCTGAATATTGCCTATCGGCTAATATAGCAATTAATTCTCCTCTTATATCATATATTTCTATAAACACTTTACTCGGAACAGGAACGCTGAATCGAAGTGTTGTTGTCGGATTAAATGGATTAGGATAATTCTGTTGCAATGCGAATGTCAATACTTTATTTTCTTCTCCTGTAGTTTCCGGGGATTGTTCTTTTGCAATCATCTGTATTTTCTGGGGTCTGAAAGGTTTGCCAAGCATTAAGCACAAATTCTCTTCTATTATATTATAGTCTGGTGGATAGTAAATTAACTTATCTTCTGCTGGGATTGCTGCCTCTTTCTTCAATTCCTCCAACACATCAAGTGCGTCAGTATATTTACCGATGCTTTCAAGTGCTGTTAATTTTTGCATTAGTAATTCGCGACGATTGTCCCTGTTTTTAATGAAACCATCAAATTCTTCTATCCTGCTCAAAGCAGCTGAATAATTTCCATTGTTCATCTCATCGGCTATTTCGATTAACATGGATGACTCGCCAACCAGCCAAATATGCTTATTAGTATTTTCCTTTTTATCTTTTAAGTTTTTATAACCATCTTTTTTCTCATTAAGCAACTTCTTTATATTTTTCTTTTCCTGTAGCTGGTCATTAAAATCATATGCTACATACAAACGATATAATTCAGCAAGTCGGGCTGCATTCCTTTCCGATTTTGGATTGCTTACAATTTCATGTCGTAAATCCAACATGAGCTGATAAATATCAACAAGTGTTTTTACTGAATACTTTGATGAATCAGGTGTTCCGTTTTTCGACATCAGTCTTTCGGTCATTCCTGCTGTTACTAATTGTTTCAACACTGGCGTCTCGCCTTCGCCTTCCAATTGCATCGGAAATTGATTGCCTCCTGCATCAGGTGATGTTGGATAAATCCAATGGGGTGTATAATCCACAGGTCCATAGAAACGACCAGCAGACGGACCACCTGGACCCCAATAGTTGTTTTCCGCAAGTTGTGTTATCGCTACATATTGTTCGCCATCATAGGTTTGTGCAACGTTATAAATGTAATAGCCAAGACTATTATCATAAATATCGCTGTATGCACCACCGATGCTTCCCTCCTCGCTTAAGCTGGATTGTAATAAATAACTTGTACTTTGAAGATATATCTCGTGACTACCGTTGTTAATAATTTTATTATTACCACCTAATGCACCATAACCAAACCAAATTTTTGCATTTACATCAAGGTATAAACCTTGGAAAGAGTTATTGTGTATATAATTATTCCTAAACAATCGAGGATACGAACCATCGTTTTTACCTATGTAACAATTATTTGAATATAATCCATGACCAGTATTATTTTTTATTTCACAATTTGTTATTCCGCCATAGGTATATCTTGCACTTATACCAATATAATTATTTTGAAAAAGACAATTATCTGCATTAAAACTGCTCCATTGACCGCCCGATAACTGAAGATATGTAACCATACCATAATTACCATTTTGACTTGTGCAATGAGATAATGTATTGTTGTTACCACGAATATAGACGTTATAATTACCACCATCAATAACACAATAAGAAAGTTGATTGTCATTACTATACAAATTAACATTACCCCATCTTGATTGTGTGTTTTTTCTTTCAAACCTTATAGGGTTTTCTAATGTTCCATTTGCTATAAGTTTACCACCACTATTTACGGTAAGATTTATATTCTCAGCAAACTTCAATGTTGCACCCGGAGATAATGTAAGTGTTGCACCATTCTGAACCGTTACATTTGCATTTATCTCATGGACACCCGCGGGAACAGTTAAGTTGGCTGTAACTGATGTAGGGATGCCTGTGAAATAATTTGATTCTTTTATCTCATAAGGATATGAATTTGATAATACAACATAAGGCATAATTTCTGATACCGATTGTGTATTACCTGTAACCTTTGTTAAGTGAACAATATTGCTATTATCACCAATAGAACCAATTGAAGAAAATGCTCCATTAACCAAATTCAAGTATTTTGCTTGTTGTCCATTATTTTCACTCCATACTATAACTGCATTATTACCAATTTGAGCAGGAGCTGAAACATTTGTATATCCTACATTATTTCCAAATTGATTTATACTACCCCAAACTGTGTTATCGTTTTTTATTCTCACTAATGCATAACTATCAGTTTGTGACAAATTATCAGCAGTCCAAGTTATTATTGGTCTAATTATCGAACCGTATAGCAAGTCAATAGATGGAGCCCTATTGTTTGTGTAATTTCCTTCGGAAACGGTACAATAATCACTGAGAGTATACCCTACATATTCTGGCATTATTTTAACATATTCTATTGAACCATTTTGTTCCCAAGCAAGATGAAAACCACCTTCCGTGCTAAAAATATTCCCAATTATTGTCGGATTAATTGAATTTTCATCTGTTACCCATATTTCACTCTCATCTTTTATATGATGTTTATCTTCTTCAAAACTAAATGTAAAGCCCGTTTCAGGATGATACGCTCCTAATTTACAATATAATCCCTTAGGCCCCATTAATTCTGTTGAGTATTTATCTAACCAGATTACTATTATTTTTCCTAATGAGAAACTGACGAGGGGGTATGCACATTCTGATAATGGAGCATCTAATCCTACAATGTATTCATCCTGTGTAATTTCGTCAATATCTAATTTGTAATTTACAAATTTTATTTGTGAATAATCTCCCACTCCCTGTTGAAAGACTATTGCAACTGAATTTTCAAATGTCGAGGTTATTGATGGATATTTTGCACTATCTGCTATAAAGTTTTTCCTTACTTCCCAGGTGGCACCATTATCCGTACTTGTTTCTAACCATATTTTATCCATACTATCATAAACTTTGCAAAGTATACCATTCGGATATGTAGCTGTCGAGCATGTTTTTACGACTTTACACTGCCCATTAGTTGAAAACGCGTTTATATTAGTCGTTAGCGTTAACCCTTTATAATTTGCTGTAAAATTTTGTGAAGTTGTTGGGGAAATGTTTCTTGAATAATCTAAATTACCATCACTCCAATTAATGAAAACATATTTTCTGTTGTCATAATTTATATTCGAGCTTGCTGTAACTTGCTCACCAAGCGGAGCAGCAATAATATAATCACTCTTTGGAAAAGTATAGTCTGTACCACTAATGTTAATATTCCCAAAGTTTCCGGCTATACCCTCATAAGTCATTCCAAAATTTACAATGAATGAATTATATAATTCTGCAGTAAATATATTATCCCAAGATGCAGTATATTCACGAAGGATATCCATTGAAAGATTTTCCCAACGGAAAAATTTATAATGGTTACTCTCATAATCGATGCCATTTTCTTCAGATTTAAAAGTATGTTGGCTATTTTTATCCCACGCAAATATAAACCCGGATGGATACGGTATAAAATTACTTGATTCCAAATGATAAATATCTCCTTCGCTGAATACACTTTGTCCGTTAGGGATCTTTAACTCATTACGAATAGTTACAAATCTATCTCCTTTAACATTGAAATTAAGATAGATATTATTATCGTCGGATGATAGGAGGGGTGTTCCGTAATCAAAAACATTCGTAATGAACCCAGGAATAATATCGGTTAGTGAAACAGGAATATCTGAAAAATATTTCAATATTTCTTTTGTGCTGAAGAGGTCACTATAAACACCAATTAAATTACCTAAATCACCCCAAGAAGATAAATTATCTATTGAATTAATTCGTATAATAATTTTAAAACCATTGTTTTCATCACCTTGCACTAATAACTCACCATTAAAGGTTCCGCTAATATGTTCGGTAACATCAAATTCTAGAAGTGCTAAATCTATATTAATAATAAAATACATATTAGTAACATTCAATTCAATTTTGTTATTCGGCAATATGTTGATATTTGCATCATTGATATTAGCGATCCAATATGCAAGTCCTAAACCTCCCGAATAATCGCCAAAATTAAATCCTCGAGCGCCTATTATTGCATCAATCAAATTATTTACTTCTGATTCTGATATTTTAACATCAAAATCATCTTGTGCTGTTGTATTAACAACACAAAACAAAAATAAACAGACAAATAATATTTTTTGTAATATTTTCATTGTATTTTCCATTTGTTAATTTTCTATTGTTCCTTTATAAATTATTGCTCTCGCATTTTGAAAATCTTCACCAACAATGAATACTTTATCTTCAAAAACCATTATTCCATTTAAGATCGGTCCATAAGGATATTTTTTGCTAAATATCTCGTCATATCTATACCATGTCTTTCCATTGTAATGAAGAACTAAACCATAATCCCCGCATATAAAAATGTTATAGTTTGAATTACCTCTTAGTGCGTTTTGTGCCGTATGGTCATCCGGTATATAGCTGTAACTCCATCCGTTTCCCTTGCTTCCTTGATAGAAACCAAATGAAGAAGTAAAATAAACATTTTCGCTTGAAGTCCCCCAAACAGAAGATATACTCCCAGGCTCGGTTACCATTGAATCAAGTATAGATTCCCACTCTGTTCCATCGTAATGCAATAAAGTCGTTTTTTCAGGTACATCCATCTCACTACAAGCATAAACATCATTAGGAGCGAAACCCCATACATCTACCAAATTTGCTGTTGTATTGCTTTCCATCTTTGTCCAACTTACTCCATCATAATGAAGTATTGTGCCTTCAAATCCAACAGCAAATATATCATTCGGTGATGAACCCCATACACCCATCAATGTTTTTGATGTTTTATCTATGTATACCGTTTTCCAAGTTGAACCATCATAATGAGCAATTAATGCATAGAACTGTGTAAGGATTAAATTACTTCCAACCGCCCAAATATTATTTTCATTAAAACCATATATCCCAGCTAAATCCGCTTCATAATAATCATATTCTTCCCATTTTTCTCCATCGTAATGAATTATGTTCGTTCCCCAACTACCATCTATTATCCAACCAATTGCCCATAAATTTTCTGGTGATGTACCCCATATATTTCTAAGTCTACTTTGCCAATCCCCTAGTGTATCAATTTCCCAGGTTATTTTATGAGAGGTAGTATCGGGTTCTGTTGGTGGTGTTGGTGGATTAGGTTCTACAGAATCACAACAAGAAATTATAAATAAAATCGTTAAGACCATTATTGATAGAATTATTATTTTATGCTTTTTTGTTTTCATTTGTTTTATTCTCTATAAAAATTACAATTAATAATTAATTCTTATATTTGGCAAAGTCCAATTATTGGATGGATATGCATACTTATTAAAATAAAAAGTACTATCTATTTTATATAGAACATACCACACAATCAATCCAGGAACATTTGGATTTAACACACTTCCAATATTAATCATTGCATAATAGTCATAAGGAGTAGGATTATTATCTGATTCAAGTACTACCGATAGGTCATCATTAGAATATACTTGTTGAACGCTTTGATTGTAAACTTTTAAATAAGTAATGGTACATTTGATATTACTTCCAAATTTTATATAATCAGTATTTGTTTCAACTTTTGCAAAACTCCAAAATTCAGTCTCGTCATAAGTAATTTCTGCACTCACTTTAATTACAAATTTCCCTGGTACAAAATCAGTAGATATACCAAAATCAGTAACACTAAATGCCCTTTGCTGAATAAATTCTATCGAATTTATTTCATCAAGAACTGCATTATATAAATTTGAAGCATATATCTGGGGTTCATATATATTATATAAGGTTATAAGTAAAGCCCTTATTGCGATAGGAATTTCTGTATGCTCGTTTATTTTCTCATCTAAATTTTCAATAAATGCCACTACTTCACTTGCTTTAATGCTAGTTTCATCCACTCTAATTGATGGAGTAACGTCGAACTCATAATTATATTCTTCTCCACCAACAGTAGTTGTAAATGAAAATGCTAAATGAATTCCTATAGTATTATCTCCAATGACCACTGATGGTCTAGTGAGTTGAGCGTCATAAGGTGCATTCTCGCCAAGAAATGGAAATACGCCAGTAAAATGATGAAATATAAAATTTGGCTCATCAAATTGTGAGACTATTGCTCTGTTGATTGCGGTTTCATTTAGTTCAAAATCAATAGACACTTCTTTTATTGTTTGTCCTAATAATTGTAAACATATTACTAAATAAAATAACATGATCTTTTTCATTTTTTACCTATAAATTTATTAAAAATATTTAAGAATTCAGAAAAACATTAATGTCTTTTTTGTCAAAATATGTGATTTCCTAACTATTACCCCCAAAAAAATGATACTCAGTCATAATAATTTCCTCATTTCTAAAATTATTATTTGTACGATATATTTCACTAAGTTTACCCTTGAACGAAGTGAAGGGCTTAACATGACAAATTAAATGTTATTACATATTTAAGGTAAATATTTCTACTATTCAAATTATTTTTAGTGTGGCATAATAACCTCCTGGTTTTTAAAATTACAAATCTCAAATGACAAATCCCAAATAAATTTCAAATTACAAAAGACAAAAAGAAAAACGTCAAACAGATAATCACCAATAAATCAAAAATTCCAAATAGCAAATTTCATATTCCAAATAAATCGCAAATACTAAAAGTCGCTTTTGAATAATGTGAATTAAGTATATTGCTTATTAACCCACGATTTAAATAGTGGGTTTTATGAAGTAAAAACCTCTAAAATAACGGTTCTAACCGTTTCTCTTTTTTCGTTTTTTCTCATCTCTTTTCCTTAACTGTTTCGTATTTGTTTTTTGGAGCTTCGTATTTTTTTGTTTCTTGTTTTTTGTTATTTGTGATTTTCAATTACTTTTCCTTCAACTCCAATTTCTACCACTTGCTGTTCTGTTATTTCTTCTTTTATATTTTTTACTATGCACCATTTTATCTCTCTTGCACTCATCGGGATAACTACTGCTGTTTCATATCTATATTTATCAACATAAAATAATGGGTCGGTTAAGGTTTCTTTTCCA
>JAFGPR010000169.1 GCA_016936095.1 Ignavibacteriales bacterium
AAAACAAGACCAGTAAAACAATCCCTTCTCGAAAGATTACGGAAAAATGAATATTCTGCTGTGGCTGTGTATAAACTGGATCGGTGGGCACGCTCTTCCACAGAACTAATACTGGACACGAAAGAGATGTTGGACAAAGGCATTGGCTTCATTTCGGTCTCGGACAATCTGGATTTCACAACGGCTGCTGGCAAACTACATTTTCAAATACTTAGTGCCTTTGCGGAATTTGAAAGGGAATTGATTCGGGAGCGGACAATCGAGGGAATCCGGAGGGCAAAGTTGAAAGGCAAACAGGTTGGTAGACCCAAGGGGTCAAAGGATTCAAAAAAGCGTAGGAAGTCTGGATATATTCTCCGAGAGGCAAAGAAAAAACAGAAACAGGACGCAGAGAAGGGCATTAATAGGGGGGTCGAAGAGTATTTTAATTAAATTCGCTTTTGATAGTCCCAACTTTCAAGCAGGAAGTCAGATAACGCTATTGCAAAGTTCACCGCAAGTTTCGCATGATGTTTCGAAGTTTTGAACTTATTCGCATGTCTATCTCCAGCATTATTACTTAGAGCCGCAAATCCATTAATGGAAGTTGTCAATCCTGAAATTATTTGAATAAGGAATTCAGGCATGGATTCTTTGTCTGCTTCCATTTTCATGATTTTACGTACATCCTTCCATTGTTTAATTAAATCACCATCATTTTTTACCTCTGCATTACGATCTCTTTCAATTATCGCCAAAAATATTGATTCTAAAAGTGATCGTGCATTTGTGATTGCTCCGTTATAATCTTCCCTTTGAATCTTTTCTTGACATTTTTGAATTTGCTCTTGGATAAATTCATCGTTTAAAGCAATCACTGCACTTCCTTCCACAATATTCCCTTTCAGGTCCGTTAATTTATAGAATTTTCCATTCTTAACCAGTTCAATATTGTCAAATTGAAGAAACTCATTTATCTCTTTTGCTGCAGTATTATAATCTTTATCAGTATTGTGAAACCTTCGAGGATCGAGAGCATCTTCAATTACATTTTCAATCAATTGAGACCCATTTAATCTCATCAACTTTTCTTCTAAGTATTTCCATCTTGTACCGAATCCCGACCCATATTCATCTTCTAATCCATATTTTGAAAGAAATTCAATAATCCTTGGACCAGATAGATATGGAAAAGTTTGAGTGTCGCCAGATATGGATTTGGCAAGGTTTTTAATTGTGAAATCTGATAATTTCATTGGGGGTTGAAATTTGAAATAAAGTTACAGAAATATACTTACCAAATAAAACTCCCCCAAAAAACGGGTATAATCAAAATTGCTTAAAAAACCCCCACATCCCCCCCTGAAATAGTAATGGTAAAAAACCGTACGTTTGTTTGGCAAACACCAACCATAACTATGTAATAATGAAATTCAGAGGATTATTTACAATACGGAATTAAGTTTTGAAATTTTTTTTTCGTAATTATTATCAATAGTGGCATATATCCAGAGAACCAGATCCACAACTTGCACTTTCTCTTCAATGTTTTTGGATATTGTCATACATAGTTCATCAGGCGAATTAAAACCAGCACTTTTCGAAATTCTAATTAAATGGCGATCAGGCTTAGAATAATTCAATCCAATATTTTTTGCCAAGTGATAGCAAGTAGTTTCACCTATAAACGCGAAGGTTTTTAAATAATTAGTTCGATGAAGTGAAATTTTCTTTTTAACGTGTTTAAAACCAACAGAGTTAATAAAAAAGATTGTATCAAAGATTGCATCAATTTTCTTTGGATGGTTGAAAATTCTTAATGCTTTAGCTTTCAGCTCTATTTTTCTGGAATAAATAATTTCACTGTTTTCTTCGAGTAATGCAATTATTTTTGGGTAAATAATACTCACAACTTTATTACTTAAACCTGAAGAAAGTACTACCCATATATATTCTTCAATGAATTCTTTATATGTAAGTTTGTTAAAATCAATTTCATTCTGCCAGTCAACTTCTCTTGAATAGCCTTTATGTATAATATACCTCTTTGCTGTTAAATATGCTTTACTTAACTTTTCCGTATCCATCATAATTTCTTTTCAATTTTTAAAAAATTGTTTATAAAGGAATTTGATTTTTATGACAAAATATGGCTTTCCTTTATTTTTATCAATGAATTTGCTCATTTCTAATTTTTTGTAATGTCGTGCTTTTAACTTATTAAATTTCCTTTCTGGAATAACCGAAATTGATTCAAATGTCGTGCAGTAGTATTCATTCAATCTTTCAACTTCAGCATTTGTCCTTAAAGAATCACTTCTTGACGAAAGCGTCCGTATTTCATTCTGTAATTTGGTAAGGCTATTCTTTGCATGGAGATGTCTATCACTCTTCTTTTGCCATTCTATCAATAGGAATATTACCGAGAGTATAAAAACTGAAAAAGTAAAAACATTTAACCAGATTCTAAAATTTTTTTCATCATAAATTATAAATGGTATCAGGTCAAAGTCCATAAATGTAATAACATTCAATATTATGGCAGTTACCAGAAACATTACCTTAAATGCCAAATCCAATGTTTTATAACGTTGATATAAAATTGAATGCATAGTAATCATCATATTGACAACGTCATATTTTCTATCTAATTCAACCTTCATATTATTCTAATATTGATTTCCACATATCAATGTCTTGTGCTCCATCTGCATTTTGCATTTTTCTTGATAGTTGGGAAAATGAATCTGATATCATAAGACGTTGAACACTATTGTTTTGCCCCAAATAATCATCAACATGTAAAGATTGTCCAGTGGTGTCCTTTATTCTTTTTAAAACTACTTCTGATGCCGAACTAAAAAAATGCTTCAATAATTCTTTTGAATTATTCGATCCAGCATAATTTTTAAACACTTCAATAGCCAATGACTCTGTATGATAACCTGTGGTCTGCCTTTTTTCTGGCAATTTTGAGATTAAATATTTGGCGAGTTTAATAACAGGTACAATTTTCTGCGAGTTAGCACTATTGATTTGACTAAGTTTTTCTGCAAACTTAGTTGGCTTAATTACTTTTGACCACTCATTCTTTCCGTTTGAAGCCGCAATCTTGATTCCAGTTGTAGTTCTAATTGCCGGTAAAATCTGAATCTGAATATTATCACTATAATTAATCGTTATTGCTAAAGCACCTTTTTGAATATCAGTTTTTGGTAGTTTTTTTTTCAATGTTTCATAAAAGTAATCAAGGACTTCGTGCGGAGATTTGGATGATAACTCTGTTTTATTCAGAATAGCAAGAGAATCAATATCACTTAAACCGTTTACATAAGTATGCTTTGTAACTGATCCTCCAAAATTCAAATCGATAGTATCTTCTATGTTCGAAGATATTGCGGATTTTATTTCATCTAAATGTCTTCTTATTTCTTCAATGGGTCTTTCATTCTTTGAGACTAACAAATCACTAATTAGTTTGTTAACCTCCGTAACAAATTCTGCATTAAGAGTTTTTTCTTCAGTTTCCCTTGATTTTTTAATATATTCTTTTGGGTCAATTTTACCTGTGCCAAAAAAACCGCCTGATCCTCCCATAATTATTTTCTTTGTTGGTTCTTGAATATTGTCATGCTTTTCTCGATTACACATCCTATATTGCTGTATCCTAATTCATTAAATACATTATAATCTTCATTAGAATTTACAAAATTTATAAGAACATTTTTTAGTTTTGATAAGAAATATATGTTCTTATGAATTGATCTCGCTTTTACATTTTTATCAGTTGTTGTTATCTGAATTTCTCCATCAAGAACTGGAAGATTATTTGAATATATAGCAAGCCCATCAAAATAGGAATACTTAAGCCATGTTAAACCATCAAAAATTTCTGCTCCAGATAAAAAATATAGAATTGAGGTAATTGGATCAAGACTCCCAAAAATATGAATTGGTATCTCTATTCCCCCAACATCAAGAGCATTCCGCAACCTATTAATTCTCTGCATTCTTTGAAGAACTGAATTTCCGAGTTCCTTCTCGGTGATTCCGATAATATGAAAACTCTTTAACTCATCCACATTCTCACAGATAGAGTCAATATTGATATAAGAAGAATCTTTTGTTTCAGGTTTAATTAAGAAATCATGTAAAAAACTTTTATAGCCAAGGAAAAAACTTGCCGCTTCAGAAATTTGTTGTTCTAAAGGCTTTCTTACCTTTTCATCATCAAAAGAGACAATAACGGCAGGGAATCTTTCGTGATTCCATTTATTAATTTCAGTTTCAAGTAGATTTATATCCCAATTATTAGTTTGATTAGTATTATCTCTTTTTGTTTCTGAAAAATCAAAATAACTTGATGTCTCATATCCACCACTATCTAAGAACGTCAGTTGAGTAGAAATAAAATCATTTGGATTTAAAAGGTAATCATGATGTAAATCAAATGCACTTATTAAAACTGTTTCTTCAAGTATTTCCTTAGCGATGTCAATTGCATCACATATTTCAGATTTGATACCATCATTGGTTCTTCTCAAAACGAAACCCTTACTCGAATATGAGGGTATAAGAATGGGTGTGTTTATTACAACTCCTGAAGGATGCCTGAGTTTACGGGTTTTTAATTTCATATAATGCAATTAAATCTTTACATGACAAACATTGACCACATGGTTGTTTCGCTCCCATCTCACAACTGTATGTCAACTCCAATGGGATATTACTATCTATACAATATTTATAAATCTCCTTTTTTTCAAAGTTTATAAACGGACATTCTATCTGAACTTTTCCATCCATATAAATATCAAATGTGTGTTGAACACTATCAATAAAGGATTGATCACAATCGGGATATGATGTGCCAGAATGTATTCCTAATGCAATTATTCCTGAAGTGTATTTGGAATAGAATAAAGCAGCAGAAAGTAAAAGAAGGTTTCTTCCATTAATTTTACCAGATGTTTCATAGGGGTACTCCGAAAACTGAATGGAATTAAACTCTATTTTGAAGTATTTTGAAATATTTTTTACTGCATCAAATTCTTTTTTTGCTGATTTTTGTCCAAAATCAACAAATAAACCCAAAACACTATAATTATGGCTTAAATAATAGTGCAAACATGCTGTTGAGTCAATTCCTCCACTAAATAATACAGTAACTTTTTTCTTCATTTTTAATGACAGGGTTATTGCAAGTTATTCATTTTTTTATTTTGGTAATAATTTATTTACAAACAGTTAAAATTGTCAAATCATTTCCCCCTTCCAGACCCCCTTAATTAAATGTATCCCCCGATCCACCACCACCCTAAAACAACCACCGCCACCCCCGGAGAGGTCGACC
>JAFGPR010000170.1 GCA_016936095.1 Ignavibacteriales bacterium
GAATTTATGAAAGATTTTCAGAAAAAGAATTAATTTGAACAAAGATAACGCGGGTGCACAGACTAACGCGGATAAAATAAAAGGGAGATTTATATCTCCCTTTTTTTATTATCACAAATTGCTATGATTTCTTGCCGATATAGCTCTTGCCACAAGCGCTAACATTCGATTTGTATTTCTCTGGATCGGCTTTAAATTTATCCAAGCAACTTTGGCAGCAGAAAGCCCATATCCTACCTTGATATTCATAAGTAACTGCACCTTGTGGTATTGGCTCACCCATTACCGGACATACAGAATTCCAAGCTGTTTGTACACCTGAACTTTCTACTACATCACCGTGGTCTGAATGAGAAGTTGTTGTTGAGCAAGTTGTGCTACAACTTGATGAACAAGATGATGTTTTACTTTTGCAATCCTCTTGTGCGGATAATGATAACGAACTGATTAGCATTATAGCTAATACCATATAAAATGATTTACGTAACATTTTTATCTCCAATTATTTTTTGATTATTATAAGTATGATTAAAATATTTTATGCTTGGAAAAATATTTTAAATCAAAAAGGATGAGTTAAGAATAAATATTGGATTGTATGAATAATGAATAATTAAATCTGATGGAATAATTTTATTGACTTCTAAATTATAATCAATTTGTTTTACTGAATTTTTAATAATAGAAAAATTAAAATCATTGTTGACTTTAAATAGTGTAATTGTCATCATATTTGTGAACTGACAATCACATTTGCCACGTTCGAAATACAATTTTACATCTTCTGAACATCTATTTACTTTACAATGATTTTTACTCTTTGATACTTCGCAACAACTCAAGCAAGGATCTTTTTCAATACATTTATTACAAGACTTGCAATACAATGCCTGAAAAAGTGGAGTGAAACTTATGTAAAGCATAAGTACAATTAGTGGGAAATATTTTCGCTGCTGAATTTTCATAAAATTAAAAATTTTCAAATCAAATTTATCAAAATTTAATTTTTCAAACAAGTACAATAATTTGCCCTTATGATGATTTGATTAGGTAAAGGGTGCGAAATTTCTAATTCATTTTTTCTCTTCCTCAAAAACCGAATCAGAAATTCCCTTATTAATCTTATAATTGAAATATTTGATAATTACTTTTCCTTCCATTTTTTCGGTATTCGACTTTGGATTTTCATTGCTCATTTTATTAGGATCGAAATTCGGTAAACGAACATCACCAGTGTTGAATAAAAATTCTGCTTTGCTGGGTAAAGCAAATTGATTGTTTTCGTAATTTAATAAAATTAGAAATGTTCCGGCATCCTTTGTAGTTGATTCAACTTTAACAATATTTTTATGTTGCGAGTCAATCCAAAGAGTGGTTAAAACAACCTTCGCTGTGTCGCTGGTTGGGATTACCTTAACAACATCAACTTTCTTATTATCATAATTTTCTTCTCTCACATAAATTGCACTATAATCAAAATTAAAAATTGTGCTGGGCGAAAAATTCATTCCTTGTTTTGGTAACAATGCAAAACCATCAGATTTAATCCTGAATTTATCAGGTTTCTTAAAATATATTTTTGCTTTCATCTGAGGTACTTTTATAAATTTAACATCGACAAATATTTCAACATCAACCTGATAATCATTAATTTTGCTAAATTCTTTTTCAACATTTTGTATTAAAAGATAAGCATCTTTCGTTTGTCCTATCAGAGTAATGCTAATAAAAATTACAAAACAAATTTTCTTCATATTTAACCTCTAACTTAAAATATCTTTCTTATTAAAGATGTAAAGTGTCAATGCATATAATCCAACACAATGAAATACTAGAACGAGAATAGACTTAAATATTTCTGAATAATTTACTGGGCTATTAAAAAATTCATTCCAAGTTGTCATATGCGTTGTAAATAACATTGGCTTAATATTATTTATTGAATCAACCGGAATTACCGATAGTATTAAAAAAACTATTATGACTGCCATCGTTGCAACAATTGGTCCAATTGCATTTTCGACTAAAGATGAAAATAAAAATGATAACGAAAACACAACACACATACTCAATCCAGCAAAAAAATATGCAAGTAAAAATCTCCACAAGATATCATTTGAGGAAAGAACTATTAGAACATCTTTGAATACTAACAACTCGCCGGTGCCAAAAATAATTATGCTTAAAACCAAACTCATAATTACCAACCAAAATATCAGCGCCAAAGAGTAAATATATCCTGCAATTATTTTGGATGTGACAATTTGAAATCTTGAAACAGGTCGTGTAACTAACATTCGATAAGTTCCTGCAGTTGCCTCACCAGCCAGTAAATCTCCACCAACTAATACGATGAGAAAAGGTATTTGGACATAAAGCGATTGCAGTACAATATAAGCAATAAAATATCCATTGAAAAAATTACCTACAAAATAAAATGTATCCTGTAAATCACGTGTCATATATTCGATTTGTTGTTCAGCACCACCAAGACCCATTGCAAGTTGAACCAATATCGCTATTATAGACACTGCAATAAAACCGATATATGTTCGCCATTTTCTGAAAATTTTATATAACTCAATTTTAATTAATTTTAGCATTGCCCCCCTCCATTGTTATTTTTAGGAAATATTCTTCAAGAGAGCGTCGCGGAATGATTGCACTTATTTTTACATTATTATCATTCAAATATTTATTCAATTCTGAGATCATATCTTTTTCCAAATCAAAAATTATTTTATTTATTTGTTTTTCTTTGATTAAGTTATTCCATTCCGTTGTTGCGATTATTTCGCTGCATTTTTCGACATCATCTACCTCAAATGTTACATGAAGCTTTTGTTCGTTCAATAGATCTTCGACAGAACCCTCGACTTGAGTTTTTCCTTTATTGATGATTATCATTCTGTTTGAGATCTGTTCTACTTCACTTAAAATATGAGATGATAGAAAAACTGTTTTCCCTTTCTCTTTGCTAAGTACCATAATTAAATCCCTTATCTCTTTCATTCCTTGCGGATCGAGCCCGGTAGTTGGTTCGTCAAGAATAATCAATTCAGGATCGTGAAGTAATGCCTGCGCTATTCCCAATCTTTGTTTCATGCCGTGAGAATAAGTCTTCACTTTACTTTTCGCTCTTTCTTTTAAACCAACTAACTCAAGAATTTCAAAAATTCTTTTTTGGGAAACATCACAACCCGAAATTTTACCTAGTATTTCAAGATTTTTATATGCTGTTAAGTAAGTGTAAAAATCAGGTTTCTCAACTATAGCGCCGATTTTTTTTAATATTTCTATTCTGCTTTGGACAAGTGATTTACCAAATATTTTTATATCACCTTTCAAAGGTTTTATAAGTGAA
>JAFGPR010000171.1 GCA_016936095.1 Ignavibacteriales bacterium
AATTGAAAGTGGATTAGATATCCCTAATGTCAACACAATAATTATAAATCGAGCAGATAGATTTGGATTGGCTGAACTTCATCAATTACGTGGGCGTGTTGGTAGGTCGGACAAACAAGCGTTCGCTTATTTGTTGGTTCCATCGTTAACTGCAATTACAAAAACTGCAGTCAAACGATTACAGGCAATCGAGGAACATTCCGAAATAGGAGAAGGATTTAACTTATCAATGCGTGATTTGGAAATTCGCGGTGCGGGAAATATTTTAGGAACTGAACAAAGTGGAGCAATTGAATCAGTTGGTTTTGAATTATATGTAAAACTTTTAGATGAAGCTGTTCAGGAATTAAAACAAAATGAATTCAGTGATATTTTTAAGGATTTACCAAAAATGATTGAGCGTTCCGAACCGGTCATTGATGCTTATTTTAAATTATTTATACCCGAAGATTATATGCCTGATGAATCTGCCCGATTAAGTTTTTATAAAGCATTTTTTACACTCATAAAAATTGAAGACTTGGAGGAGATAAAAGAAGAGATGCTCGATAGATTTGGTCAACCGCCGGAAATTGTTGAACTGCTAATTCAATCAGCGATTTTAAGATTTCATGCTTCATTTTGTCTGTTTGAAAAAATTATAATTCAAAAAGAAAAAGCAATAATAATTTTACCAGAACATACAAAAGAAGAATATTACAAAGATAAATTTCAGAAATTAGTAAATTACATTTTCGATAATTACAAAAAGAATGTCCAGATCAAACAAGACAAGAAAAATGTATTATTGGAAATTGAGTATGGTAAAAAAAATAAAATGGAATCATTGGAATATTTAATCAAATTTTGTAGTTATGCAATTTAAATTCAAATAATAAAAATGGATATACTATGAAAAAATCAATTATTTATCTCTTAACATTTATCATCATTCCTATCTTCTTTTATTGTTCAAATTCTGATGAAAATAAAAGCTTACTCTGGAAAATTGAGACTGAGAATAACACTGTTTATTTGTTGGGTTCTTGGCATTTGTTCAAGGAAGAAATGTATCCTTTAGATAAGGATATAGAAACAGCTTATGATAATTCTGACATAATAGTATTTGAAGCTGATATTGAACCGTCAAGTGCAATGAAACTTCAAGCAGAAATGCTCGATAAAGGAATGTTCAAAGGTGATTCAACTCTTGAAATGGCGTTAGGAAAAAATTTATACGATAAATTAATTTCAGAATGTCAAAAAATCAATTTACCCCAAATAGCTATTAACAAGATGCGACCGGGTATAGCTTTATTAACTTTTTCATCTTCATATTTTCTACATAAAGGTTTTAAACCACAACTGGGACTTGAATATTACTTTAACGAGAAGGGTAAAACGGATGGTAAAACATTTGATTTTCTAGAGACGCTTTCGTTTCAATTGGATTTATTTATTAAACTTGGAAATGAAAATTTAGATGAATTATTCAAAAGTTCATTTGATGAAATAGAACAAAACGATAAGTATATTGACAGCATGCTAACCTTTTGGAAAATCGGCGATGTAGAAAATTTTGGACGAATAATTGACAAAGAAATGGATAAATATCCCACATTGAAAAAGGAGACATTAACTAAAAGAAATGAAAATTGGGTTGTGAAAATTGAAGAATATTTAAGAACAGGTAAGAATTATTTCATCGTAGTCGGCGCTGGTCATCTTGTTGGTGAAGATAGCGTCATTGAATTATTAAAAACGAATGGATATATTTTAGAGCAGATATAAATTCCTTTATTGGGATATTTTGTTTCATAGATAAAATAAATGTTTTATACCATTCGGTGTTATACCAAAAGGTATAAAATTTAAAATATAATAAATGAGTTTATTATGCCGACAAATTTACCACCTGAATATTTTCGTGCAGAACAAAAATTCAAAGAGGCACGAACTGATAAGGAGAAAATTGAATTACTTGAAGAGCTAATTGGGACAATACCAAAACATAAGGGAACAGATAAATTACGTGCAGAATACCGAAGAAAACTTTCGCAGTTGAGAGTTTCCGCACAAAAAAGCAAAAAAGGTGCTAAGCAAGTTTCGGAATATCATATTGAAAAAGAAGGTGCTGCACGAATAGTAATTATTGGAACATCTAATGTTGGTAAATCTTCACTTGTAGCTAAACTTTCGAAGGCAAATCCTGATGTTTCGGAAAACCCATTTACCACATGGCATCCAACACCGGGAATGGTTGAATTTGAAAATATTCAACTACAATTTATTGATACACCCCCTATTGATATAGATTTTTTTGAACCTGAATTTATTGAGTTGCTAAAATCTTCTGATTTGCTCCTTGTTATTTTCGATATACAAGGTTATCCGTTGCAACAGCTTGATAAAATTAATAATCTTCTTTTGGTCAGTAAAATTACACCATTAAATAATGAAAAAATTAATTCAACAAACCAACATTTTTTCAAAATACCGATACTGATTGTTGTAAACAAAGTTGAGAATGAAAAATACATAAAAGAATATCAGATCCTTGAAGAATTATTAAAAGATGAAGGTTGGAATACAATTCCGATTTCAGTTGAGCAAGGAATAAATTTAAAGTCATTATTACAACGAATTGTAAAGGAGACAAAAATAATACGGATTTTTAGTAAGCCACCAGGAAAAGAAGTGGATTACACCAAGCCATTTATAATTAAGGAAGGAAGCACTATCGGAGAATTTGCTCTGCAAGTCCATAATGATTTTTATGAAAAATTGAAATTGGCTAAAGTGTGGGGAAAAGGTGTTTTCGATGGACAATCAGTTGGCAAAGAACATCTCTTAAATGATGGAGATATTGTTGAACTTCATATTTAATTTTTTTGTATATTGCCAATAAAATTATTCCTTTATTAGTAAAAACTAAATTTATTAACCAGCACAGGAGAAAAAATATGTCTAAATTCGGGCTTTACCTTTATGGAATTGTCTTAATTGTTCTGGGTGTTCTGCCATTGCTTCAAGTCAATATTTTTGAATTTTACGAAGTTATTCTCGTAGCACAAGGATTAGCAGGAGTTCTACTGATATTAGAGTTAAACAAAAAAGGCCAAATACCAATGTTAGCATTTTTAGTAACCGGTCTATTTCTTGTTTTTGTTAGCGTTCTACCTTTAGCACAATGGTCATTTTCAGGTGCAGGCACAGTTTCTAATATCTGGTCAATGATCGCAGGCGTACTCCTATTAGTAACAGCATTAGCAACAAAAGTTACGAATAAGATTGGATTAATTTTATTAGGTATCTGGTTCGTAGCAAACGGTGCAATTCCACAATTCCAAATTTCTTTTAACAATATGGCCTATGTTATTGGAATTTATATGGGGGTAACAGGTCTAGTCCAATTTACTAACAAGTAAATCTTCGTTGAGTAATTTTAGGTGAGATAATTATTATCTCACCTTTTTTGTAATTTTTAGAATCATAAGTAATCTTGTAGGATTAATAGAATGACAAAATTAGGTTATTATGTATTCGGAGTTGTCCTTATTTTAGAAGCGGTTATTACTATATTCAAAATTCATACTTCGAGTACAATTGACGAAATTATTATAATTTCTCAGGCAGTAGCTGGTGCGTTTTTCTTGTTAGAAGCAAGCAAACGAAAGCAACTATTTATGGCAGCACTTGGAATTGTGGGATTGTTGCTGATTTTTGAAAGTTTAATTTTTCTGTTTCGATGGAATTATTACGATTTTTATAGTTTAATCAATATTTGGTCAATAGTCGCCGGTATCTTTATTCTCGCTGCCGTTTTTATAGCAAATGCAAAAAACAAAATCGGTTTGATTTTACTTGGAATTTTTTTTCTATTTGTAAAAGGTGCAATACCACAATTCAACATTGATTTTCTTAAGAATGAGATTATTTCAGCAATTTATATTGGAATTACAGGTTTAATTCAATTCAC
>JAFGPR010000172.1 GCA_016936095.1 Ignavibacteriales bacterium
AATTTTGTGAAGATTACGGCAGATACTGCTGTTTTAGGATATATTAATACTGGTAATAGCGTTGTTGATAGCACTTCGATAGATGTTGACAGTTTAAATGCAGGGTATATTAATGTCGGTAACACTTTGATTGATAGTACGAGCGTTGCGGCTGATACATCATTTGTAAACACTTATCTAGAAGTAAATGGAAATGCTGATTTAAATGGAATAGGCTTTACCGGAAGCACAAAAATAGCAGGTTCATTCTATAGAGGAACTACAAACCCGACAAGCTCTGATAGGCTTAATTATGATGGTAATTTATACTCTTATGGTCTTTATGCGACTTCAGGCGTTATGGCTAATTATTTTCAAACTGTTTATTCCGGGTTAACTTCAACTTGGCAGACTTTAGTGAGTGGTTTAAGTATAACTAATTACGCTGGTACAGGTTCTCCGATTGTACTGAATTCTTCTAGTTTTACAAGCATGGTTTTAAGAGATGGCATTTCTACTAATAATGTATTAACAATTAATAGGAATAGTAGTATGTCTAGCAATTCAGTAACCGGTAATTTAATTTCTGTTTTCGATAATCCAACAAATTATATAGGTGTAGTTTCAGGTAAAGTTCTATCTGCAACAATAGGAACTACAGAAAGAATATCTTTAAATCCTCGTGCAACTTCAACAGCGGCTTATTGGTTCGACACTCATAATGAATTAACACAAACAATTTTTGCTATAGGGAATCAAGGAGATACAGTTTTAAAAGTAAGTGCTGATAGTGGTTTGCAAGTTTCAAAACTAACCACTGACACCCTAACAATAGGAGACAGCACTGTAACAGGGTTTTTATCGCTTAACGAGGCGGTTAGTGATGAGGTGTTTGACAGCTTAACTGCTGAAGTTGCTTATATAAAAACAAAGGCACACGGCTTTTTTGCATTCGAGGATTCGAGTGTTGTTATTGATTGTCCCGCAGACACATGGGTACAGGTAACTAATTCGACAAACGATTTATTCACAGCTGTTCAAGATGGTGAGGGATTCGATATTTCAGGCGATACCATAACATTTAATCAAACAGATAACGGCTTAAACCCTCATATTATCTTACACTGGGGAGTTGATGGGCACGCAGCGGCAGGGGAGGACTACGAGGTAAGAATGTATAATATAGACAACGCAGATGGGGTTGTAAGGAAAGCAGAGGGGTCAACAGACGGGGCGAATAACAGGATATCAATAGGCACAACCAGTTATGATGCAAGTGCTGACTATGGTGACAGGTATATTTTGCAAATAAATAATAAAACCGATAGTGATGATTTTACAATTGAAAACGGTTCTGTTTATCTTGAGGTAAGCCATTATTAAAAAAAAGTGATATGAAAAAACAAATAACAATACTAATATTAGTTCTTTTGCCTTTGGTTGGGTTTGGGCAGAGAAAGTTAGTTACCACAAGTGACGGTTTTCCAATTGTTTTTTTAAAAAATAGTAGGAATTATGCATTGATAAAAAGTACTGTAAGCTCGGATAGCTTAATGCTTTCTTTGAATGCAAAAAATATTAGCCCTGATTCATTAACATATAATTCAACAGGTTATTATGTAATTAGCTCTAGTGGCGTTAATGTGAATATTGATGGAAGTTCAGATGTTGTAATTGGAAATTCTGTTCGATTTGGAAGTCCAACCACAGGGTCTATTTACCAAATAGTTGACACCGGGGCAACCGCCGCAAATCTAGTATTAAATAAAACTTTTAGCGGAAGTACATCAGATGAGTTCTTCTGGGGAGGGGTTGGTAAGTGGTACGATGAAAGCACAGAAGAAAATAACGCATTACAGACAACCGCAACTCAACAGCCTAAACTATTGTGGGCTGAAAGCAACTCTGCATGTGTTAATTTTGATGGTATAGATGACAGATTTATAATTACGGAAATTGTAAATAATAATAATTATTCAATTTATTTTAAATTAAAAAGAAATCAATTGACAACTTTACAATGCATCTTCGGCCATAATGTAAATGTTTATTCAAGATTCATGTACGGCTTAGATAATTCTATATTATTTGAAACGAACACAAATGCAAATGGATTTTCAACGGTCGGCACAGCATTTACAAACATAACCACTTTTGATGATTATGTCTTTAATGTAACAGAAAACGAGGCATCTTTATATTATGAAAACAATAGCATCTTTATTGATAACACAACTTTAACCGATGCTTTCTCTATCAATAAAATTGGTTCAACAGCAGCACTTTATTACATAAATGCAGATATAAAAGAAATAATGATATTTAAACGTTCTCTGAGCCGAGAAGAAATTCAGATATTATCAGAATGAGAAAAAAAATTATATATATTCTTTTATTCTTCACGCCTTTAACGTCTTTTGACTTTGGAAATTCATCAGACGCTAATTTATTTATTAATCGACTTAATTATATAAATGGATATCCAAGACAGGGGGCAACTACTTATTGCGGTTATAGTAGAGATGGTTTGTTGTATGTTGTTAACAATAAAGTCGCTGATATAACCGATTCGATATTGAACGCAAATAAAACCATTTACATTTCAAATTACGGAAATGACAATAATATTGGTGATTCGACTAACCCAATAAAATCGATTGATAAATTAAATACAAAGTTGTTTCCAAATTCTACCATAAAATTTCATAAAGGCGATACTTTTTTTGGGGGCATTTCTATTAATGCAGATATTGAAGCCTTTAATATAAACATAACAAGCTATGGTGTGGGTGAAAATCCTGTTATATATGGTGGGTATGAAATAAACTTACCTGATATTATTTGGGATTCTGTTCAGGTAATTATAAACGACAGTTCATTCATGACAACTCAGGATGTAAAAGAATATTGCATAATAAGAACGGCAGATTATATTTATGAGAAAATTAAAGTTCACTCATATATAGATGGTGTTTTAATATTAAATGAAGTACCAAAATGGATAATAGATAGTGGTAATTACTATTTTTTTATTAATAATTATGAACCCGATTTGCTTGATTATGGAGTTTATATTCCAAATTCAAAAAACATAAGTGTAAATGATATTTCATTCAAAAAATTTAAAAATGCTATTTATATTTCAAATAGCGAAAATATTTCTATTCAAAATATAGAAGCTGATAGCATTTATTATTATGGCATTCATTCAGAATTATCAGACACTTTAAATATTGATTCATGCAGTTTCACTAACATTTATAGCAATTCCATTAATGTATTTGAAAGTGAAAATATTTCTATAACAAATAACAACATTAAAAAATCAGGAATTTATCCCGGATTTTCTTTGTTTGGTGACGTAAAAAACATCGGCATAAGTGTTGAAAATTGCAACAACTCATTTATTTACAGGAATACAATTGATAGTACTGGTTACAGTTCTATTCACAGTAAATTATCTAATAATAATATTATATCAAATAATTCAGCATCAAATTATGGTATAACTAAAACAGGCGGAGGAGGCTTATATACAACTAGATGCGAAGGCTCGAATAGAATTGATAGTAACAGTTCATCTAGTCAATTGATACCAATTATGAATGCTAGTTATCCAAATAGCACAATGAGGGGGATTCATATTGATGATTATTCAAAAAATGTCAATTGCTTTGGAAACACTATAATTATCAATGACAATCATTTTGGAATAACAGTATCAAACGCAACGAATATCAATGTTTATGCTAATATTTCAACCGGGGATGGTGTGTTTTTAAGGACATACTACACAGTCGTGAGCGATGATGATTATAATGTTAGCATATATAATAACAATGTAAATTCAGGTACAAAAACGCCACTTTTAATTTTAAATGCGTTTGCGATTCCATTAACTGTTAATAATAACACATATATATTTGATAATGAATATATTGCAAAATATGAAGGTGTTTATAAAACAATAATAGAATGGCAAAATTTAGGTTTTGACACGAACAGCTTAATAAATCAATAAAAAATGAAACACATAACCGCAATTCTACTAACTATTTTCCTTGCACTAGGTTGCAAGGCGCAAACACCCGATGTTGAGTGTTATTCAGTTGGCTACGTCGATAGCCTAATAAGCAGAATATCACTTCTGGAAATGGTCGTGCAAAGTTCGGAATCCACAGTAATTGCCGATACTTTTAATTTTGAGCTGTCAGGAAACGGGGTGAAAATTGAAGTAAACAAAGAAAATAAAAACATCTGGGTAGATGTTGAGGACGGATATAAGCGAATGAATCTGGACTATTATAAAGGCGCAAGAAGCGCAATTATAATGGATAGTACTTACAGCGTTGGAACTTTATATATTAAAAATTAAAATATCATGAAAAGATTTAAAAACTGGCAAAGAATGCCCGAAGATGAGGACGAAGAGGACGAGGACGAGGACGAAGACGCACCGCACCCTAAGCACCCTTTAGGATGAAAAGGGCGGCATTATTAATATTGGTAATTGCTTACATGCCGATGTTTTTTTATTCTAAAGGCACGTTGGGGAGCGTGTTTAATGATTTATACGGAATATTGTCGGCACTTGGCATATCAATGTTTTTATATGCTGAATACAAAGAAAAGGGGGATAAGTTGTTTGTGCCAGCAGCTATTTTATTTTTAACATTATCGTTAATTTTTGGCTTAAATTCTTTGTTTGATTCGTTTTATCAAACATATAAAGCCATTTTATTAACAATTTCATCTACAATGCTATGTTATGTTTTATTGTGCTTCAGATAGAAATGTCAAACATGGTTTACACTATCCCACTGTTAGTGTCTATTATTGGTGCGGCAACTTCAATTATAGTGGTTTTCCAAACTAAAAGAAAAATGGAAAATGAAAATAATGAGAAACTGGCAACAAAAGGATATGTTATGGACAAAATAAGTAAAGTAGATACTGAAATAGTCAATTTAAAAGAGAATTTCAAGCAGCACAAGATTGATAATGAAAATGATAAGCACGAACTTAAAGACGGATATAAAACTGAATTTGAGTACATAAAGCAGTTTTTGAACGATATTAAACAAGATTTGAACATAATTAAACAGAAATCGGCATGAGTTTTAAATTAGGTAAGGTAAGCTTAAAAAACATCGACAACATAAGTCCATATCTGAAAATGATAGTTAAACGGGCTATTGATTTAACAACGGTTGATTTTGGAATAATACACAACGGAGGTTATAGAACTGAAGAAATGCAAAAAGAAATATTTGAGGCAGGAAATACAAAATGTGACGGAGTAGTTAAGAAATCATATCATCAAACGGGGCTTGCAGTTGATTTAGTCCCATATATTGATGGTCGTTATACTTGGAGCAACAAACTGGCGTTTATTGAAATATACAAAGCATTTTTAAGAGCAGAAAATGAATTGAAAGACAAAGGCTACATTCCTGAAAATGTTTATTTTCACCATGGTATATTTTGGAATTGGAAAGACATAGACAATGATGGTGAGATTACTATATCTGATAAGCTTGGATGGGATGCTGCACATCATGAACAGCGAACAAAAAAACAAAAGATATGAATATAAATACAGCAAAACAAAACTACTATAAGCCTACTCCCGTAAAATGGAGAAAAATAGGAGACACTATTCAGGAAATAGCTTTAATCGGTGCTGGAATTGTGGCCGTTGTTGCTTCGCCTCCTGCATGGATTCCGGTTGCTATTGCTGCTATCGGTAGAATTGGTAAGATAATAACTAACTTTTCAGTAGAATAACTAAAAAAATAAAAAAATGATTAACAAAACATTAGTAAAAGGTTTAGGAAAGAAACTTGATGAAATGATTGACTGGGTAAAAATAACTGGCAAACCATTGGTCGGTCGGGTTTTTGAAATTGTAGATAACTATATTCCAAATGGATTAGCTTATCTAAATGAAAAATACGGAGATAAAATACCTAAGCAGTATGTTGATGAAATAGAAGCCGCAATTAAGGCTTTTATAGATGACAATTATCAGGGAGTTTTGGACGCTTTGCCTGACGCATTAGACCAGGCGATTGACATTAAATTCTTTGATGATGATTTTGAGGCTGTTTTTATTGCTACAAACTTTAACGCTATTATAACAGCTATAAGATATTATTCACAGAAGAAGTTAGAAGTATTATAATTTATATTTAAGATTTTATTGTAGCCCGGTATTTATATCGGGCTTTTTTATTAGCAAAACTTTGCAAAATAAACTCGCAAACTATTGCGAAAATGAAAATAAAATACTATTTTCGTATAAACAAAATATTAAAATGAATAGCAAGGAAGTTAGAAAATGCAAAGGCCGTTTAATAATTATGAGGTATAAAAAAA
>JAFGPR010000173.1 GCA_016936095.1 Ignavibacteriales bacterium
AAAGGTGAACTTTGCTCGCCATAAAATAATTTTACACTTGAAGGAAGCGTATAAGAACCTGAAATATCCGTCCAGGAAATTTGTCCAAACGAAATACTCATGATTAGAAAGGAGAGTAAAAATATTTTTTTCATCTCTTGACCTAAATTATTAAAATTTTATTTGCAATATAACAAACAGGTTTGTTTTCCGAAATATCGTAAGAAATAATTAAAGGGTGTGCTTCGATAGATTAGATATAAAAATACATCTTTAATATAAGAAAAAGCCGTCAAGTAAATTAACGGCTTTTTCAAAAAATGTTAGCGAAAATTATGCAGCTATTTCAGCATAATATTGAACAATGTGCCAGATAGCTAATAAGATTGCTAAGTATCCAAGAGTAGCTTGAGCACCAGCTAATTTAGCTTGTGTAGCAGCAAATTTAGCTTTTGCTTCTTCAGATGCGCCACCGACAAATTTCATAATTAAAGCGTATCCTAATAAGAAACCAAGGATGATCATAATGATATTTGATGCTAAATAAGTAATTACCATGACTGGAATAAAATCTAACCAATCTAGCATTGATAGATTATCAATAAATCTGATAATACCATAGACTAATGCCCAAATACCAATTATACCTTGGAAGGGAACTAAAACGTTTAATGCTTTTCCAGCATCAGGATTTTTAGCTGCTATTTTACTACCTGCAGCTAGAAAACCAACAACGAGAAGAGTTAACCAGTATAACCACATAGAACCCATTAAATTCCTCCTTTTTTGTGAATAAAAATTTATTTAATGAAAAATGATATTTAATTATGTTCAAATTTATGGAATATTTTTATTTTATACAAGTAAAATTTTTATTGATTTTTGGTAAAAATAAATTTATAAAATCCGCAAATATTTCTCAAAACTATAAATGTTTTAGATATTTTAAATAAAAACCAATTTTATTTATATTAAATACGATTTTTTATAAAATTCTTTAACTTATGTATCGTTTCATTTTAGCAATATTTCTAATTGCAGTACCTTTTAATTTAGATAGAATTATTATTTTAAATAATAATGCTGTACTTCAAGATAAGGATAATAAATCTGACTTACAATCATCAGAACCATTTATTGGGAAAGATTATTCCAAATTAAGGGATACACTTTATACAACTCATAATTATTATGTTGAAATAAACCTGAAAAAGCAACTTGGTTATCTTTACGGACGAGACGGATTAAAACACATATTTAAATTGTCAAGTGGAACAGATAGAATAAAAGATGGAATAAAAACAAGAGAAGGGGTTTTTGTAGTCCAGGAAAAAAATCGGAAAAGATACTCCAAAGAATTTGAAACTTGGATGCTAAAATGGATGGGATTTAATTACGGAATAGGCATGCATGCTTTATATGGTAATAGCTATTATAAATATCTCGGTAGAAATACAGCTTCTCATGGTTGTATTCGATTATCTAGAGAAGATGCCGATTTTATTTTTTCAAGAGTAAAAGTAGGAACACCAGTACTTGTGCATAGCGAAAATAATGTTGTCAGTATCGGCTTTACAGATTCTACCAACACTTATTTTAGATATTCAAATGAGGAACTATCGGATTTAGTCAAGAATAGATTAGCCGCAATATATAATAAAAGATATTTTTTAGAAGCGAAAGAAAAACTTTTAGTTGATTTTTCAAATATTACACATTTTGGTCTACCGCTTGGAAATGTAAAAAAAGTACCATATAGACAATTAATCTTTGTGCATTATTTTAAGGATATTCCAACAACAATTGATCAAGTTAAGTAGAAATTAGTTATTGTTTCTTTAATAAAAACGAGGTGAAAAAATGAAATCATTTTTGAAAAAATTTTTTAAGATAACAGGAATTACTGTTCTTGTTTTAATAGTATTAATGATACTTATTCCAATTTTCTTCAAGGACGAAATAGCAGAAATTGTGAAAGGTGAAATAAATAAAAATATAAATGCTAAAGTTGAATTTGCCGATTATGGTTTATCACTCTTTAGTGATTTTCCTGATTTTTCATTTTCACTCGAAGGTCTGACTGTTGTAGGGGTTGATACTTTTGCTACCGATACTTTAGCAAGTATCAGTTCATTCAATATTTCAATTGATCTTTTTAGTGTTTTCAGTGGTGATTACGAAATAAACTCCATTGAAGTAATTGAACCTAAATTGCATTTAATCGCACTTGATTCAACTCAAGTAAATTGGAATATCGCAAAACCTTCTGAAGAACCGGAAGTAATTGAAGAGGAAGTTCCAGACACAGCAAAATTCAAATTAGCATTGAAAAAATTTGAGATCGAAGATGCTGAAATAATTTATGATGATCGAGAGGGGAGTACATATATTGAAGCAAAAGAATTTGATTACATTCTTAAAGGAGATTTCACACAGGATTTAGTAACTCTGGAAAATGAACTTGGTATTCAGTCGTTGAGTATTAAGATGAGTGGAATTAAATATATTAAAGATGCGATAGTAAAAATTGATGCAGATATTGATGCTAACCTTAAAGATAAAATATTCACATTTAAAGAAAATGAATTTCAAATAAATGACCTTGATTTTGGATGGGATGGTACAGTTGGGTTAATAGGGGAGACAACCGACATTGCTCTAACATTCGAAGCAAAGAAAACAGATTTTAAAAACATCTTATCATTAGTTCCCGGAATTTATGCAAAGAATTTCAACGATATTCAGACCAAAGGACAATTAAAATTCTCAGGTTATATAAAAGGTTTATTATCAGAAAGCAATCTTCCTGCCTTTGCTGTAAGTATTTTTGTTGAAAATGCAATGTTTAAATATCCCGATTTACCAAAATCAGTTGATAATATATTCATTGATACTAAAATCACGAATCCCGGTGGTTCTCCAGATAATACTGTAATTGATATTTCAAAAATGCATTGCGAAATTGCAGGTAATCCGATTGATATAAAATTAAAAGTAAGTACTCCTGTTTCTGATCCACAAATTGATGGACATATTAATGGAAAATTAAATTTAGTGCAAATAAAAGAGATCTACCCACTTGAAGAAGGTGAAGAATTAAATGGAATGGTAAACACCAACTTGGAGTTTGCTGGGAAATTATCTTCGCTGGATAGAAAAGAATATGATAAATTCAAAGCCGTCGGACAAATTGAAATTACCGATATGAACTATAAAAGTGATGAATTCAAAGCGGGTGCAAAAATTGAAAAATTACTTTTGAAATTTTCACCTCAAT
>JAFGPR010000018.1 GCA_016936095.1 Ignavibacteriales bacterium
AAAATCAAATGAAGAATATGAGAGCAAACAAAAAGAAGAAATAAATGCAAAGAGGATTTTGAATACAAATCCATCTTTGAAATTATCGGACTATGCGGGATTTTACGAGGATGAATTATATGGCAAAGCGATGATCGAATTTGATGGAAATGATTTAAAATTAATATTACTTCCCACAGAGAAATTATTCGTTAGCAAATTAGAGCATTGGCATTTTGATACTTTTCAATTTAAGTTCAAAGATGAATTCTTACCACGCGGTTTTATAACATTTAATTTTGATTCACATAGAAATATTTTAGGTTTTAAAATTGATTTGCCCAATCCTGATTTTGATTTTAATAGTATGAATTTTTTGAAAATAAAAGAGTAAACTTCGTGTCTTTGTGACTTCGTGGCGAATATATCTGCCACAAGGACACGAAGACACCAAGGTATATAGTCCTTAAATGAAAAATAAAATTCTCATATTAAATTTTACAATAATATTTTGCATTTTCTTTTATAACTGCTCTGGAAAAAAAGAAAATAAATTGCTGACGGTTGAAGGTAGCACTATGGGAACATATTACAGCATTAAATATGTCCCAAATAGCGAAAAATTAAATGCAGAAAAAATTGAAAAAGATATTGATTCAATTCTTGTTGATGTAAATAAAAAAATGTCAATCTTTGATAAGGAATCTGAAATCTCAAGATTTAATCAATATAAAAATACTGATTGGTTTAATGTTTCTGATGATTTATTTTTAGTAATTAAAACCGCATTAGAAGTAAGCAAAGATTGTGGTGGGGTTTTTGATATTACAGTTGGACCTCTGGTGAATTTATGGGGCTTTGGTCCAATGGATAAACCATATCAAGTTCCTAATGATGAAGAGATAAATGAAAATAGAAGAATTATCGGATGGCAGAAATTGGAAATTCGAGAAAATCCAAAAGCAATTAGAAAAACAATTCCCAAATTATATCTCGACTTAGCAGCAATTGCAAAAGGATTTGGAGTTGATAAAATCGCAGAATATTTTGAATCAATTGAAATAAAAAATTATTTAGTTGAAATTGGCGGTGAAGTTCGGACAGGTGGGAAAAATCAGGATGCTGATAATTGGAAAATTGGAATTAGCACTCCCGACGAAATTTCCAAAATTGAAAGAGTTATAAAACTTGAAAATATAGCCGTTGCAACATCAGGTGATTATTGGAATTATTTTGAGGAAAATGGAGTAAGATATTCTCATACAATTGATCCATCGACAGGCAGACCAATTACGCACAAACTTGCATCAGTCAGTGTAATTAATGAATCTTGTATGTTAGCCGATGCTTATGCTACCGCAATAAATGTTTTAGGTCCAGAAAAAGGATTTAAATTTGCAGAAGAACTGAATCTTTCTGTCTTTTTTATTATCAGAAGTGATAAAGAATTTATAGAAAAAATGACATCATCATTTAAAAAATATTTGGTGGAATAATATGGTGGAAATTTTAGTAACAATTTTAGTAACAATGATTTTCCTACTAATTTTTATGTGGGGCATTTATATCGCTAAATACAAAAAAAAGAAAACTTGTGCATGTGGGAAATATTCCAGCTGTCAAGAACATAAAGAACATAATTAGAAAACATTATTAACTTTCAAAGGAAGTAATATGAAAATTGATTTGAAGGCAGAGCAACAAAACACCTTAAACACCCCAAGATACAAATATAGTTTTGCTGCTAAATTTTTCTTCTTCATGATGGATATTTTGGCAGGTAAAAAAAACACATTACCAAAGGCAAAATTGCTTGAAATTTTGGCGAGCATACCTTATCGAAGATGGGAAATCCGCCAGTATATGAAACAAACAAGAAAATACCGAAATAATGACAAAGTCGAAAAATCGCAAAAAATAACTGACTGGTCCCGCGAGGCACAGGATAATGAATTTATGCACCTTCTTGTCGTTCACCAAAAAATGAAAGAAGACAAAATGAAAGATAAATGGTACTTATCAGCATTTATGAGATTTATGATTGCTTGGTCATATGTAATTATTGCAAAGCTGTTGGCATTTTTCAGTCAGAAGCGAGCATTTCTCTTCAATGCGGAATTTGAAAATCATGCAGAGAATGTTTACGCAACAATGGTAAAAGAGAATCCGCAATGGGAGGAACAGAAAGTAACAAATCCAATTGTGAAAAAATATGCTGATGTGGATAACTGGGCGGACGTATTTAGAAGAATTGGATTAGATGAACGCGACCATATGAATCATAGTTTTCATTTCTGCGGTCAACCAGAATCAATAGTCAAATATGAAGGTATGCCAGAGATAAAATAAAAATAATATAATGTAACAAAAGGTTTGTCATTCTGAACTAAATGAAGAATCTGATAAAGAGATACTTCGCTACGCTCAGTATGACAGGATGGACTTGTCATTTTGAACGAAGTGAAGGGCTCAATATGACAAATTGATGTTTTTCAAAGCCTTCTATTATTTATTGTTTTTTAATAAGTCAACAACCTTATCAATTTCATCTTTAGTATTGTAGTAATGCGGCGAGAACCTTATCATTTTTTCTCGTAACGAACACATTATTTTTTCCCGTGTTAGTTCTTCAAATAATTCTTGTGGTTCATTCGGTTTAATTGAGACAATCCCCGATAGATTTTTCTCTTCAAATTTATTTTGAATTGGTTCAATCCCAATTTTGATTAATGAATTGACGAAATATTTTGTGTTGTTAATTATCTGCTTTTCTATTTCTGCATAACCAACCTGTTCAAATAATTCCAAAGAAGAGTTTATAGCATTTACACCAATCGAACACAGAGTCCCATTTTCAAATCTTGTCGCATCGTTCTTTAATAATAAATTGTAATCAAGAAAATTCCAAGCATCTTCTACTGAAAGCCAACCGACAAATTTTTGATTTAATTGGGATTGCAATTCTTCTGTCAAATAAATATAGGATAACCCTTCTAATCCATTCAGCCACTTTTGTGTCCCACCGGTGAGAAAATCAATTTTGGATTTTTGTGCATCAATTTTCACAACCCCGGCACCTTGAATTGCATCAACACTAAAAATAATATTTTTTTCTCTGCACAAATTTCCAATCATTTCAACATCTGCACGAAAACCTGTCAGAAATTGCACAAGACTAATGGCAATCAATCGAGTTTTTGGTGTA
>JAFGPR010000174.1 GCA_016936095.1 Ignavibacteriales bacterium
ATAAGAGGTATTGAGGCAATAGCAAAAAGATAGAGTATGTCATAAAAAGTCATAATACAAAACCTTAATGTTGTTTTTTTGAGGAATTCGTTGGTTGCAAAAATCTTCAATGTCTTGCCAAGTGATATTTTCTATTTGTTTTGTGTAAATCATAATATTTATATTTTTGTTGTTCTTCTACTATTTTTATCTCTTCGGGGGTTAGGTTGTAGAGTTTGCATACTCATTGGTTTAAAACATTTTAAAGTTTTGCCTAGAATATAATGTTGCAAATCAGAAATAATTATCCAATTTTTCTATATCTAATCGCTTTATAATTACCTGATCAGAAACACCATATTCTTTACAAATCTTTGTGGCAATGTAAGGTTTAATAATATTGAAATCAATATTAGGAGATAAAGACTTAAATTTATCTATTTCTGGTTTTAATTGAGTAACTGAATTTAACAAGTTATCTCTTGGAACTAAAAGCCTGCCTGCAAATTCATAGGCTTGCTGTTCAATAAAGAAATATTCTCTCTCTGGAATTTGCAGAATTGCTTGTTGCCATTGATCAATAGAATGAAATATAATAGAATCATATAATTCTTTATGAAGAACAAGATGAGCAATTTCGTGAGCAAATGAAAATCGAATTCTATTAAGAAAGCGATCATCCATATATTCATCATTATCAACAACTATTGATTGACATTGGTCATAAAGTAGAGCATCAATATCGTTGTTGGATTTCAGGTTTTTTATTGGCACTATATTAAGTGATAATTTTTCTTCTGCAATAAAAAAAATATCAATGGGCAAACTATCGGAACCCCAATAACGCTCACGAAAAGAATCGGCTTCCTGTCTAATTGAATCAAATGTTAAGCGAGGTGCTTTAAAATCGCAAGGGTGATTAAATATCAAATTAACTACCTCTTAAAATTTCAGCAAGATTTTTCAATTCTTCTCTTGTTGGTTTATTGCCTCTCAGAGTACGAAAGAAAACAGGGAGTGCTTTTACTAATTCCTCATCGCTCATTATATCATGAGGTATTTTACCTTTTTCTAATGAAGCGAGGTCAAAGAATTGATACCACTCAGCATCGCCCTTATTTAAACCTAACTGAGAAGCCCATTTTTCTAATGTTGCTTGATCATTGGGAGGTGGTAATTTTCCCCTTTCTAATTTGCTCCAATTAGAAGGGTCGTGCCCAAATTTTTTACAGAAATCTCTTAATGAAAGATTTTGTGTTAATCTTAGTTCTTTTATAAATTCACCAAAGAACATAATAAATTCCTCTTGTTGTGGTAGCAAATATACCACACTTAAAAATAATAGTCAAGTAAATTATGTTTTATTTATATTAAGTCCCATATACTATTTTTAGTACTTCTTTGTATAGGTTGTAAAGTTTATAAACAAGAATATTTATATGACGGAAAAATATATGTATTTAAAAATCTATTTCAAATAACCAAAATCAAAATAAGAAGTATTCAAAGGATGATTATTTTCCTTTTCTATTAAAATATCAAAATAATTTTCGGGGAAATCAGGGAATAATGGAATTTGGTCTTGTTCATACAAAATTGGTGATGTGAGTAATTTAAAAAGAAAATAAGATTTTGATTTTGAAAATGAATCCAAAAAAAAAGAATTTCTGTAGAAAGAATTATTTATAAATGTATTTAATAAATTATCTTTTTGACAACCATATTTGTTGATTAATTCATTAAAGAAAATTATTTTTTCTTCAGTCGAACCTTCACACGATAATAAAAATATTAAATTTTCTTCCCTATAAAAGTGCATATGTTTGAAATTTTCAATGGTAGAATTTCTTAATTCTGAACCATATGATAAGGTTATATAATTAGGAAGTAAGGGGCAGAGTATTGACAAACTTTCTATAATGAAAAGTCTATGTATGGATTGATGACAAGAAATATTGGAAAATAGTGAATTAATGTGAGAATTATTAGAGGTAAATATATAAGCAGATGATTGCAAAGCGGGTATTTTAAACCAACCATTCGTATCAAAGTCTTTTTCTTTTTTGACATCATCTATAAAATTTTGAAGAGATGAAATTATTTCCTCAAATATATAATCCTTAAAATAATATGACACCCAAGCAATAGATAAACTTCTTAAATCCTGTATCTTAAAATTATGGTCACCATAATATCCATTTTTAAATTCATTTAATTCACTATATAAAAAACCATTAATTAATTTTATTGCATTATTTTTATCTTTAAATATTTTCATTAACTGCCCTCAACTACCCTTATCTCCTCATCAGTCAAGTCATAAAGTTTATAAACAAGATTATCTATCTGTGTGTCTATTGCATCTATTTTTTGTTTGATGAGCCGACGACTGAAGTCATCGGTTGCTGAGTTGTGATATTCTTTTTGTGCTTCGAGCATTTGGTCTACGAGGGTGATTAACTGGTCGTGAGACTGCTTTTCAAAAGGATTATTAAAGTTAATTATATGTAATGGAATATCATCAAAATTATTTCCAAACCATTTAATTCCATCTTTACCCCAAATTACACAACTTAATTTGAAATAAAAGAAGATTACTTTTGAATTTAGTAATGCACAATAATATTTCGGGGCATTTGAAATTAAGAACGAAGTCGAATCTAAAGAGAATTCTTTGTTTTTACTTATAGCAAAACTATTAATGTTTGATAATCTTGTCCAAATTATTTTTTCTTTTGCAAATTCGGAATAATAGTTACAACCTCTCAATTCATACCATTTCTTTTTATTGTTTTTTGCTTCCCATACATTTTCTAATTCTTTTTTAAATTGAGATAAGTAATTAAAAATCGCTGTGTATTTTCGTATCTCGATATCCGTATAAGAATATATTAAAAAATGCTTACAATCATTAATAAACCATCTTTTTATATCAGCACCTTTTAATATTGGCTTTAAAATTTCACTACTATTCGGGTTTTCCTTTACTAACTTATTTTTTATTTCTTCATTTATAATAAATATATCATTTAAGCCTGTAGTGATACCTCTATTAACTTTAATATTTTCAACTTTTGATAAAGATATTCCTTTTTGAATTATTTTATTTCTTAATTCTAAAAATTTATCCTGATGAAAACCCCAAGCATTCTTTGAAAAATACTTTTTTGAAGCAGTAAAACTATTCTTTTCAATATGTTCATCTAAAATATTTAAATATTTTGAATCATTAACATTACAAATTTTTATTTTGTTATCACTTTCATTATTTTTGATTTTTATAATCATCGTATCAACATTAGCATTTTCAAAAATCAATAATCCATTAAAATTTATAATGAATTCAATATTTTTATTGTTTAAAAATAATCTTAAGTTTTCACCATAATTAGTAAATGAGAATCTATTAGAAATAATAAAAGATAGAATTCTTTCATTCTTTAAAACTTTTAATCCAATTTCGATAAAATATGTAAATAAGTCAGCCATTCCGTGATATGATTTATACTTTTTTTCAAAATATTCTTTGTGTTCCGAAATCATTTCCTGTCTAACATACGGTGGATTACCAATTACACAATCAAAACCACCTTGATAAAATATTTCAGGAAATTCTTTTTCCCAATCAAATGTGTTTATTTTTCTTATTTCCTCATTACCAAACAGGGACATATCTTTGTCAGTGTAAAAATCGCTACCAATCAACGAATTACCACATTTAATATTATTTTTCAAATCAGGTAACAATGCTTTCTGACTATGCTTGAATAATTCACCTGCACTTTCTAATATTTCGCCTTCCATTAGTTTAAGCAATAAAGATAACTTTGTCGTCTCTACTGCTTGGCTGTCAATATCAAC
>JAFGPR010000019.1 GCA_016936095.1 Ignavibacteriales bacterium
AAATTCATACAGAATTTGCTGATGCAACTAACTCTGTTTTACTTACCTAATAGTTTTTTAGAAAAGGCAGATTTTTATCTGCCTTTTCTTTATTCTGTTTTTCCTCAAATTAGAATCTGATATATACTTTTAAATTTGATATTTACTTTATTAATTCAAAAATTATTATAATTGAAATGTATTTTTGTTCTTTTATTAAAAAATTTGGCAAAGTATGAAAAGATTATTTTATTTGATAACAATTTTACTTTTATTCAATATGGAGATTTTTGAGACATTATTAATCGGATATCCAATTATTCCTGAACCACAAGTTGTTAAAAATGTGAAATCAAATTTCCAACTTGGTGAGTTTGTTACCATTTCTTTAATCGGAGAGGATATAATAAAATTAAACTACAGCGTTTCTCATATAAATGAATTGTTAAAACAAAAATTTAATATCAAACCAAATATTATTACTCATAACAATGATGCTACAATATCATTAAGAATAGTTGATAAAATAGACTGCGAAGAAAATATTCCACAGGATGTTTTGCATGAAGCATATCGATTATTAATCAACAATGAAGGTATCCTAATAGAAGCAACTGATCCCCAGGGTATTTTTTATGGAACAATGAGTTTAATTCAATTATTTGAACAATCGGAAAATGGAATTTTGGGCATAGAAATTATTGACTGGCCAAATTTGAAAGTAAGAGGTATCTCAGATGATATCAGTCGGGGACAAGTTTCAACACTTGATAATTTCAAACGCATAATAAAATTTATTTCCCGATATAAAATGAACACATATATGCCTTATATTGAGGATATGATCGAATTTGATTCTTATCCAACGATTGGAAAAGGACGTGGTGCATTAACAAAAGAAGAAATAAAAGAATTGATAAAATTTGCTGATGAATATTTTGTCGATGTAATACCTATATTCCAGACTCTTGGTCATTATGAAAATATTTTAGCAATGAAGGAATATTTAGATTATGCAGAATTCCCTGGTGCCGCTTCACTTTGTGTGTCGAACGAAAAAATATATGAATTTCTCGAAAATATGATGAAAGAAATTTTCGAAATATTTCCAACGGAATATTTTCATATGGGTGCAGATGAAAGTTATGATGTTGGTTTAGGAAAAAGTAGTCATCTTGTTGAGAAAAGTAGTCTTGCTCAAGTGCATGCTGATCATTATAAGAAAGTATATGATATATGTAAAAAATTTAACAAGAAAGTATTAATGTATGGTGATATAATCCTTAACCATCCTGAAATATTGGATGTACTTCCTAAAGATATTATCATTGTTGATTGGCATTACAGACCTGAATCTTATTATCCCTCAACTAGCTTATTTAAAAATGCAGGTTTTGAATATTATGTTTCTCCTTCCGTTTGGAATTTTATGACAACCTTTCCAACATATTTAAATGCGATACCAAATATTATCAATATTACTGAAAACGGAATTAACAATGGTGCAACTGGGATGATAAATTCCAATTGGGGTGATTATGGTGCAGAAACCTTTAAGGAACTGGTGTTATTCGGATATGCATTATCCGCTCAAGCATCTTGGAGTTATCAAAATACTGATATCTCAAATTTTTCATATAATTTTTTTAATGATTTTTTTGGAATTAAGGATAGTTCGTTCAGTATAATCTATCAAGAATTGAGTAATCCTCAAAATCAGATGATTTGGCATGAAGTATGGCGTCATCCTTTATTAGAATTACGTGCACCTGTATGGTGGGAAGGACAACTATCTTTCACTGCTAAAACAAATTGGATGGATTGGACTCTTCCAAAAGTAACGGAGAAGATAAAAGAATTAAAAGGAAAAGTAATACGAAATCAAGATCATTTTGAGATATTAGAATTTATTATTGAATTAAACCAGTGGTATAAGTTAAAATTAAAAACCCAAGATTTACTTCAACAAATTATGGAACAACAGAGTAATAACATTTCGAGAGCTGAAAATCTTATCTACGAAAATATTAATTCACTTAAAATACTGAAAAAAAAATACAAGCAAATTTGGATGAATTATTATAAAGAAAATAATTTGAATTACATAGAAGATAAATTTGACAGATTGATTTCTTACTTCAATGAGACAGCAGATGATTTAGAATTAGATAATTTGCATTCCCCTGTTTTGAAAAGCAAATGGATTTATTTCACAGCAAATGAAGATTCAATAATTCGGTATTCGAAATTTAAATATTCATTTAATTTAGATTTAAATAAAGTTGAATCTGCATATTTACAATTACTCGGTGATACTTATGCAAAATTATATATCAATAATAGATTTGTCGTAGATGTTTATGCAAGACGTTCATTATCTCTCTTAGTTGATTATGAAAGAATTAAATTTATTAACATCGAAAAATATTTGGTTGATAGTATAAATACTTTCGAGGTCGAAGTACAAAATTTCAACAGAAAAGGAAGTGCTGGGGTAAATATTACTGCTGAAATAAAGACAAAGAATGATAAAATTGAAATTATTACCGACGACAATTGGTTAGTCACCAAATCAAATAATAACTGGATAAAAGCATCAACAAAAGAATATCCATTTATAATTATAAATCCGAATTTTGAGACAAGAAGGACATCTTGGATTGAAAGATAAAATTTAGGAAAAATAGAATGAAAAAATTAGTAAATAAAAATGTATTTATTACCGGTGCATCATCAGGTATTGGAAAGGCTTGTGCATACGCATTTGCTAATGAAGGAGCAAATATAATTATTTGTGCAAGGCGAGAAGAGAAATTAAAAATAATTGCCAATGATATTAAAGAAAAATTCAAGGTCAATGTAGATTATTTTAAACTTGACGTTACAGATCAAAAAAAAGTTGAAGAAAGAATAAATTCGTTATCAGCAAAATTTGTTAATATTGATTATTTAATAAATAATGCCGGACTTGCAAAAGGATTAAATAAATTCCCAGATGATAAAATTGATGATTGGGAAGAAATGATTGATACAAATATTAAAGGACTGTTATATGTAACCAAAGCAGTCCTTCCAATAATGATAAGAAATAAGTCAGGACACATAATAAATCTTGGTTCAATAGCAGGACACGAAGCATATCCAAAAGGAGCTTTATATTGCGCTACCAAATTTGCAGTTAGTGCAATTACCAGATCTCTAAGGATGGACATTCTTGAAAATAACATTAAAGTTACTTCAATAGACCCGGGCATGGTTGAGACAGAATTTAGTGAGATAAGATTTTATGGAGATAAAGAAAGAGCAAAAAATGTATATAAAGGATTAACTCCATTGACAGCGGAAGATATTGCTGATACTATTATTTTTTGTGCTACAAGACCCGAACATGTAAATATAAATGAAATAGTAATTATGCCAAAAGCTCAGGCAAACGCTTTCGTTTCATTCAGGAAAGAATAGATTAAAACACAATTTCAATTGCAGCTTCAATGATTCTTGTTTTTAGATTAGAGAGTTTATTCAGTGCAAAATAGTCAATATCTACTATAAATTTGCTTTTATTTGTAAAATAATATGCTGCACCAAAAATAATTCTTAATGATTCAGTATTCTGAGATTTGAAATTATCATATCGACCAAAAAAAGATATATTTGAATTTAACAGTTTTAATTCATTAAAAATTGAGTATCCATTATTTTCATATGCAACACCATTCGTATCTGACATACTTCCACTTGAATTACCTTTCCCGTCATATAATTGATAAGAAAACACGAAAGATTCACTTTCGTAAGATAAAATACCACTGTTAAAATTAAAATCTGGTAATGTTTCTATATTACCTTTTCCATATCCAAAAGTATATGAAAGTTGCAGTCCAGGTAAATCATAATGTAAAGGCCTAACAGTTACTCTACCTTCAATAGTTTTATTATTCGTATTTTCAATAGCGTGATATCCACCACCATTATAAATACCTATTGCAAAACTTCCAAATTTTCCAGGTGGAGTTTTACTATTTTTAACAAATTCATCATCTTGAATTTTTGCACCAAGTAGTCCAACAAAAGTCAATCCAAAATCTGCAGAATTCAGTATATCGTATCTTTCCAAATACATAGTGCCTTGTACTCTATATTTATTGATATCTTCTTCAAAGCTTAGCCAAGGTCTATGAACGAGCCCAAATTCAAAATAAGTGCTATTAAAAAAAAGTAATTGGTTTGTATTGTATTTTAAGTAACAATATTTCAATCTCATCTCTATATTTCCAGCATCACTTCCTTCTTCGTCGAGTGTTATGTCTTGTGTAAATCTAACTGAAAGATTTTCTGTAAAATCCTTTTTGAAAGTAATATATCCCCTCTTTAATGTAAATTGATTTTTATTTGTTGATAGTAAATTTATCTGTTGAAAGCCAAGAAACCATTGTCCTTCGGTTTTTATTTCATAATTTTTAAGATGATTTTCGTTTGTGGAATCAGATATAACCGTTAAAAATAAGTGTTCCTGTTGTGCAAATAAAACAAAATAGTTTGCAAAAAGAGAAACAAAAACAATTATAACTATTTTCATTGTAAACTTTATATTTAAACAGAAAATTTTTATCAAATCTTATGCAAGAAAGATTGAAATATCCCCCATTCCCTTGCGGATAATCTCGGGCTTTTCACCACTAAGATCAACAATGCTTGACGGTTGGTTAGTTAAAGTTCCAGAGGAAAGCATTAAATCAACATGTGGATCGAAAATTGATTTTATTTCTTCAGCATTATATAAATTCGCACCCCTTCGATTTGTAACACTTGTGCTCATAATTGGATTACCTAGTTCTTTTGCAAGAGTCAATGCAATGTTATGATTTGGTATTCTTATTCCCACGGTTTTTCTCTTTGATAATAATTTCTTGGGTGCTTTTCTTGAAGCAGGTAATACAAACGTATAAGGTCCGGGTAACAGTTTTCTCATAACTCTGTAAGCATAATCTGAAACTTTAGCATAAGTGGAAATATCCTTAAGATCGGGACATAAGAAGCTAAACAATTTTGTTCCAGTTTCATTTTTTATTTCATATATTCGTTCAACAGCCTCATTATTGAATATGTCGCAACCAAAGCCATAAACAGTATCAGTTGGATAAATAATAATTCCTCCATTTTTTAATACTTCTACAGCTTTATTAATATACCTCAGTTGAGGTGTTACAGGATGAAGTTCATAATATTCCATTTTAATCTCTCAGATTTTTTTTTCTTAATTCCAATATATAAAAAAAAATTTAATTTGTAAATTTTATTAGTAATAAATATATAAAAATTTACTATTTTAGTTTTATTTTTGAAATAAAGATAATTTTTTTTAATAAAGCAAATTTTCAGTTTATGAAATCAAAGGATTGTATCGTTGCATTAAGTGGCGGAATTGATAGTTGTGTTACTGTTTCTATTGCCAATGAAAATTACAATTTAGCATTGTTGCACATTAATTATGGTCAAAGAACAGAAAATCGCGAACTTAAAGCTTTTAACGATATTGCAGATTTTTTCGGTGTAGAAAAGAGATTAATTGTCGATGCAAAATACTTCTCAGAAATCGGAGGTTCGTCTTTAACAGATAAAAATCTTAATATGAGAAAATTCAATTTTAATTCTGACATAATTCCTAATTCTTATGTACCATTTAGGAATGCAAATATTCTGTCAATTTGCACAAGCTGGGCAGAAGCGATTAATTGCCATGATATTTTTATTGGTGCTGTTCATGAAGATTCTTCGGGATACCCTGATTGTCGTCCAGAGTTTTTTACTGCTTTTAATAAAGTGATTGAACTAGGAACAAGACCAGAGTCAAAAATTAAAATTCACACACCGATTATAAATATGAGCAAAAAGGAAATAATTCAAAAAGGTTTAGAACTAAAATCACCCTTTCATTTAACCTGGTCTTGCTATAAAGATGAAGATATTGCTTGTGGTGAATGTGATAGCTGTGCTTTAAGATTAAGAGGATTTCAAGAAGCAAATGTTCAAGATCCGATTAAGTATAAAATAATACATAAATTTATTTAGGTTAGAAATGGAAAAGATAAAGTTACTTGAAACATTCGATAATCAATTTCCTGATAGAGATTATTCAATAATTCATACCGCTCCGGAATTTACTTCTGTTTGTCCCAAAACAGGACAACCGGATTTTGCAACAATTATTCTTGAATACATACCAGATAGGTTATGCATTGAATTAAAGTCTCTAAAATTATATTATAATTCATTTCGCAATGACGGAATATTTTACGAAAATGCAACGAACAAAATCCTGGAGGATTTAGTAGAAGTATGCAAACCGAGATATATGAAAATTACAGCAAAGTTCAATGTTAGGGGTGGTATATCGTCAATAATAAATGTTGAATATAAAAAATAAAATAAGTATAAGGAGTTAAAATGACAAAATTGATTAAAAGAAGTTGGGCCGAACCTTTTAAGATTAAAATGGTTGAACCACTAAAAATGACATTCAGGATTGAAAGGGAAAAAGCTTTGAAAGAAGCTGGATATAATACTTTCTTATTAAGATCTGAAGATGTATATATTGACTTATTAACTGACAGTGGTACAAATGCGATGAGCGATTATCAGTGGGCTGGACTAATGCTTGGTGATGAAGCTTATGCTGGTAGTAAGAATTTTTACTATTTATGGGATAATGTAAAAAAATATTATGGAATGCCATATTTCGTTCCGACTCATCAAGGGCGTGCAGCTGAACATATGATTTCAAAAATATTGATTAAACCTGGAGAATATGTTGCGGGAAATATGTACTTCACCACAACACGTGTTCATCAGGAATTAGCTGGTGCAACATTTGTTGATGTAATTATTGATGAAGCACATGACTCACAAAATTTACATCCATTTAAAGGAAACATTGACATTCAAAAATTAAAAGATTTATTTAAAAAAGTTGGCACAAAAAAAATTGCTTATGTTTATATGGCTGGACCTGTAAACATGGCTGGCGGACAACCATTTTCTATTACAAACTTAAAAGAAGTAAGTGCTTTATGTAAAAAGAATAACATACAATTATGGTTTGATGCTACACGTGCAACTGAAAATGCTTACTTCATAAAAATGCGAGAAAAAGGTTATGAGAAAAAAACCATTGCTCAGATATTAAAGGAAATTTGTTCTTATTTTGATGGACTTTGGGTAAGTGCAAAAAAAGATCTAATGGTTAATATTGGTGGAATACTTGCTACAAGAAATAAACATGTTTTCGAAGAAGCAAGAAATATGGTAGTAATTTATGAAGGACTTCATACATATGGTGGATTAGCCGGAAGAGATATGGAAGCAATGGCTCGTGGAATGGAAGAGATGGTCTGTTTTGATAATATTAAGGCGAGAATTGGACAAGTTGAATATTGTGGAAAACAACTCGAGAAATATGATATACCTATGGTAAGACCTTTTGGTGGTCATGCAATTTTTCTTGATGCAAAGGCATTTCTACCTCACTTAAAACAAGATGTTTTCCCTGCTCAGACTCTTGCATCGGAAATATATCTGGATTCTGGTGTTCGCTCGATGGAAAGAGGTATTGTGTCTGCTGGAAGAAATGCTGAGACGGGTAAACATAATTATCCTAATCTTGAATTAGTAAGACTTACATTCCCAAGAAGGGTATATACACAAGCACATATTGATGTTACCGTTGAATCAATTGCTGAGGTCTATGAACACAGAAAGAAAGTGAAAGGTTTAGTAATGGTTTATGAACCGAAGTATTTGAGATTTTTCCAAGCAAGATTTAAAAAAATATAATTCGACAGGGTTCGAAAGAACCCTGTTATTATAAACCTATGATTGATAAATCAAAAATAAAAAAGTACATCTTTGAAGAAAGGAATAAAATATTCAATGATCCTTTAAATTTTAAGGATGCTTACAAAACATCTGCCTCTTTCAGCATATTCATTGAAAATTCAATAAAAAAAATCTTATTTCGGAAAAGGAAAAATATTGCATTAGCTTCTGTTGGTAGTTTTAGTAGATACGAACTATCACCATATTCTGATATTGATGTAATTTTTATTTGTGATTCAGTTAAAAAATCCGAAGATGAAATTCAAGATATAATTACAAGTTTTTGGGATTCGGGAATTGAAATATCCCATACTGTAAGAGAATTTAGTGATATTGAAAAATTCAAAAAAAGTGATTTACACACTTTTACACAATTTTTTGAAACAAAATTTCTTGAAGGTAATCAACATATCTACAAACATTGGCGTGAAGAAATAACTAAATCTCTTAATAATGAATTAAAGAAAAATCTAATTATTGATTTTTTTGCAGATATAAAGACCCGTTTAAGCAAGTATGGAAGTTCACCAAAAGTGCTTGAACCAAATGTAAAATATACTGCTGGAGGATTGCGGAGCCTTCATGATGTTGAATGGATCTACCTGATTAAAAATCTGTTAGCACTCGATAAAAAGTCAAAAAAAACCCAGACTGAAATATTCTTGAAATTTTTACGTAATCATGAAAAATTTTATCCGAAGGCTGTTGACAGATTATACAATAGCTATAATTTCGTTTTGAAAACTCGAAATTTGTTACATATTATTAGTGGCTTCAAAAATGACAGACTCGAATATGAGTTTCAAGAAAAAATTGCAAATGTACTCGGATATGAAAATAATTCTCAACTTACTTTTATGAAAGAATATTTCACTGCAACAAATGTACTTAATAGATTTTCAAAAACATGGTTATTGCGTTTTGAGGAAGAGATATCACCTGTATTATCGGATTATCTAACAATTAAATTAGATGATGATTTTTCTATTAAAGGCGGAGTAATTTCAATTGCAAAAAATAGAAATCTAAATTTATCTGAGATATTAAGGACATTTTATTATCGTGGCCTATATGAAGCCCGATTCGATCAGAATCTTCGTTCACTAATTATTGAGAACATACAACATATGCTCGAAACAGGAAGTGAACAACATACTTCTTCAACATTCTTCCGTGAGATTCTGAAACTGCCTAAAAATGTCAGCAAGGTTCTGACTACTATGAATGAATTAAATGTCTTAAGTGCGTACCTTCCTGAGTTCAAAGATATGGTTGGGTTTTTTCAACCTGGTGTTTATCATTGTTACTCCGCAGATGAACATACATTAATTGCAATTCACAATCTCGAGAAATTGGAAAATATTAAATTAATAATAGGTGATTTATTTTCAAGTATTAAAGACAAAGATATTTTGTACCTTGCTGTTTTATTGCACGATATTGGGAAGCCAATAAATTTAACTGGTCATGAAATAATAGGAGCAGAAATTGCATCTAGTATATGCGAAAAATTAGGATATGATGAGGAAGAAATTGAATTAGTCAAGTTTCTTGTAAGAAACCATTTATTGATGGAGCAAGTTGCATTCCGCAGGAATATTGATGATCCTGTTACTTTAAATAATTTTATCCGTAACATACCATCGCCACATGCTCTTGATATGTTATACCTGCTGACCTATGCAGACCTTTCGGCTGTAAGTCCAGTAGTTTGGACACAATGGAAAAGTGATTTATTAAATAACCTTTTTCTAAAAGCTAAAGCAATGATAGAAAATAATATTACAGGTGAGGAATTACTCAAAATTAAAAGTTATGGTGATGTATTTGATGAATCATTGGAAATTGATGAATCATTAAAGGAACATATTGATGCAATAAATAATTCGGGTTATTTACAACAATACTCAATTGACGAAATTAATGAGCACATAGAATTAATTGAAAAAGAAGATAAGACATCTGTCCTTTTTAAGAAGATTGAACAATATACAAATATTACAGTAATTACTGCAAACTCTAACTCTCTGCTTGCTAAGTTATGCGGTGCTCTTACAATTAATGATATAAATATTCACGATGCAAATATTTATACACGCCGAAATGATATCGTGATAGATAGCTTCAATGTAACAGATTTTAGAACTCATCAACCTATCGACAAAATCAGATACGAAAAAATTAAGAATGATATAATTAATTCAGTCAGCGATAATATCCAAATTAACCGAGAATTTCATCTCGTCAAGAAAAAATGGTGGCGACTTGAGAGTAAGTTTTTCAATCGTAAAGGTAAAGTTGCCATTAAATTTGAACCTCACGATAAATATACTATTATTGATATTTTCTCTCCAGACAGATTGGGACTTCTTTATAAAATTACAAAGAAAATTAGCGAACTTGACTTATCAATTCATTTTGCAAAGATTGCGACCAAATCTGATGATGTAGTTGATACTTTTTATGTTCTTCAAAATAATGGAAATAAAGTATCACCAAATCAATACGAATTGATAAGATATGAATTAATTGAAACAATAAAAGAATTATTATAAATGAAAACATTAGAAAAATACAAGCCCATTGGTGTTTTTGATTCAGGTATTGGCGGATTAACAGTTGTAAAAAAATTAGCATCCTGCTTACCAAATGAAAGCATTGTTTATTTCGGTGATACTGCCCGTGTCCCTTATGGATCAAAATCAAACTTTACTGTAATAGAATACTCTATGGAAGATGCTCGTTTCCTAATAAACAAGGACGTTAAGCTTATTGTGGTTGCTTGCAATACTGCTTCATCCATAGCTCTCAGTGCACTTCAAAATAATTTCGATATTCCAATAATTGGAATGATTGAAGCAGGCTCTAGAAGAGCATTAGAAAAAACAAGAAGTGGAAAAATCGGTATTATTGGAACAAGTGCGACAATAAACAGCAAAGCATACTCAAAAGAAATACTAAAGATAGATAACAAAATTAAAGTATTCGAGAAAGCCTGTCCGTTATTCGTTCCACTCACTGAAGAAGGCTGGCTCGACCACAAAGCAACATACTTAATAGCTGAAGAGTACTTAAAAGAACTTCGTGAGTTAAATATTGATACTCTTGTCCTTGGTTGTACTCATTATCCCGTATTAATTAGAGTAGTAAAGGAAATTATTGGAAATGACGTTGAGTTGATTGATTCCGGATCTGCGGCATCTTATGTAGTTGAAAAATACCTTCAAGAAAAAAATCTAAAAAACGATACGAAAAATGAGGGAACCTACGAATATTACGTAAGTGATATTTCCCCAAATTTCAAAGAAATTGCAGAAAGATTTTTAGATAGAAAAATTGATGAATTAAAAAAAATTGATTTGGATATTTTAACTAAATTGAAATAACTTATTCAAGAATCATTTTTCTTTATGATTAAATTTTTATAGTAATAAATTCCACAAATCGTTTTTGCATCTGTGATTTTTCCATCACTAATCATCATTTCTATTTCAGATAAATCAGCTTCTACTATTTCCATACCTTGCTCCCCCTCTTCCCTTTTATGCTCACCTAATATAAGATTTTTCGCTAAATAGATATGTAATACTTCATCACAAAAACCCGGTGAGGTATATATCTCTCCAATCTTTTCTATTGCACCTGCTATGTATCCTGTTTCTTCAATTAGTTCACGTTTCGCACAATTTACTGGCTTTTCATTTTTATCTAATTTACCTGCTGGTAATTCATAAATTTTTTTATTTAGTGGATAACGGAATTGATTGACAAGAAGAATTTTATTTTCATCAGTCACAGCAATAATTACAGCACCACCGGGATGTCGAACAATTTCGCGAACGCCGGGATTACCGCTTTTGTAAATAATTTTATCAACCTGAATTGAAAATACTTTACCTTCGAAAATTATTTCACTCTTATTTACTTCAAAATTCATAATTATTTACTCATTTATATTTAATTCTTTATCTAAGAAATATTTAAACCAAAATTGAATTGATTCACGGTTAGAATGATTTCTTTTGGGATACCGTAATCCATGCCGTTCATTCGGATAAAACATCATTTCAAAATCTTTATCTAAATCCTGAAGTTTGCTGATTAACTGAATGCTATTTTGCATATGCACATTGTCATCGAGTGTTCCGTGTGTTATTAAAAGTTTTCCTTTATACTTGTCAACATAATTCATTACCGAACCGAAATTATACCCATCAGGATTTTCTTCCGGTGTATCCATATATCGTTCCGTGTAAACATTATCGTATAAATGCCAATCGGTAACAGAAAATTCGGCAATACCATGAGTAAAATAATCAGCGCCATAAGTGAGAGCCATGCAAGTTACATATCCACCATAACTACCACCAGTAATTCCGATTTTTGTCGTATCAATAAAAGATTTTTGCTTTAACCATTTTACAGTTTCAATGTAATCATTCATTTCCCACTTACCGAGATTACGATGCATTAATGAAATTGTTTTCTTATCAAAATGGGAAGATCCACGATGATCGACAACAAGAACAATAATTCCATTTTGTGCAAGATAATGTGAACTTAATGAATAACTCCAGGAATTTCTAACCGATTGCGAAGCTGGTCCACCATAAATCTCAATAATAACTGGATATTTTTTATTTAAATCAAAATCATGTGGAAGATACCAAAGGGCTGGTAAATTAAATCCATCAGATGTCGGAATAGTAAAGAGTTCAGTTTTTCCTAATTTATATTCATCAAGAATTTGTAATTTTCTGTCTCCGAAATTTTTAACATACTCACCCTGCGAATTTATTAAATCCATTTTGTGTGGTTTATTTATGTTGCTATATGTATCAATAATATATTTACCTTCGGGAGAAACTTGACAATTATGAAATCCACTCTCTTTTGTAATTTGTTTTAATTCACTTCCATCAAAATTTATACTAAATAAATGTTGTTCAGTCGAGTTATCCATCCAACCTGAGAAAAATATATTATTATTTTCTTCGTCAACAAGATTAATATTTAGAACATTAATATTACTATCAGTAATTTTATTAATTAATTTCCCATCATAATTGTAATGATATAAATTATTCCATCCATCAACATTGCTTTTCAAAATAAACCCATTCCCATTTTTCAGAATGTAAATATCCTCGAAAAACTCAACCCAAGAAGGTTGATATTCAGAAAATATTTCTTCTTTGTTTCCTTTGGTTAAGTCAATATTAAAAATTTTAATTGTATCCTGTCCTCTATTCATCCATTGAACAAATAGTTGTGTACAATCGTTATTCCAAAAAGGAAAAGCAACATATTGGTCAGCTTCTTCTTCGAAATCAGCCCATACAATATCGCTTTTTGATATATCTATTACCCCTACTTTTATAAAAGGATTTGGATCACCTGGTTTTGGATAATGAGCCCATTCCAGTTCACCATGAGTTCCATCAGCATTATAAAGCGGAAATTTTGGGATAGGTGAATCATCAAATCTGAGAAATACAATTCTGCGACTGTCAGGACTCCACCAATATGCTTGATACTGAGAACTTCTTCCTAAAATTTCTTCATAATATACCCAAGAAGCATATCCGTTCAATATTTCATTACCTCCATCATATGTAAACTGTTTTTCCACATCTTGATTTAAGTTATATACAAATAAATTCATTTCTTTAGTATAAGCAAGATAATTAGCATCTGGTGAAAACTCTGGATTTTTAATTTCATCGTTAATCAACAATTCTTTCAAATCACCTTCTTGAATTGAGAAGAAATAATACTTACCCTGATTCTTAAGTAAATATTTATCATAGTCATCCGTCCTCGTTTCATATTTCAGAATTGACATTCCATTTAACAGTTTAGTGTTTACTAAATTAATATCGAGAAAAATTTCTTCACTACCATCATTTGCATTAACCTTAATATACTTTGTAGCTCCATCTTCGGTTCTCATTTCGAGATAATTGTCCGAGTCAATCCATTTGAGTATACGCGGCAAATTGCCAAGCAATTTCGGTTCACCAGATTTAAATACTTGGTTAAAAGTTAAATATTTATCTTGCCCATTGACATTAGAACAAAATATAATAAAAAGAATAACGCAGAGTATATTCAATGAAATATTTTTAAGTTTCATAATTTTCCTCGAGTTTAGAAATTTGAAAAATAAAAAAAAAAGACACATTTCTAAAAAAAATGTGTCTTTGAAATTTTTTTCAAGTAAACATATTATTGACTTTCAATTATTGTGGTTGTTGGTCCATTGAAAATCCCATTTTCCAGTCACCGCTTACTTTAACTAGATCAATTGCTTCTTCAGTGCTTTCACCATTCTTATAGGTAAGTTTGATGTTTACTTTTGCGGTCTCATCTTTTACATCTTCGCTAACTACTTCAATAGATTCGATGCCACCTTTTGCTTCGATTTGTTTTTGTGATTCAGTAATCGTAGTCTTGATTTTTTCTTCACCTAACATTTGAATAATTTCATCTGTGTAAAGATCCATTGCTGCATCAACATCACCTTTCTCAACTGCTGCATAAAACGATTTTACGACATCGGCTGGTCCTGAGCTACTGCCGCAAGCAACAAAAAGAACCATAATAGAAACTGCTAGAAAGCTAAATAATGTTTTCATAACTCTCCTTTTGGTTTTAGTTTGAATGAATAAATTTTAATTAAGTACTTACTTTTAATCAATGAACTAGGGTATAAAAACGGTCCATCACCTAAAGGGATAGAAGCCGTATCAAGTTTATTTTCTATTAAATCAATTCCTGCATTTTTATATGCTTTCCAAATTAATTCAGTGCAATATAGTTTATTATTACTTCTCATACTAAAATCAGGATCGAACATTATTTTTTCGTTAAAATAAGATTTTGCAATACTTGCTGCTGAATCAGGTAATTTATAATTAATCGAATCATAAAATCGGTAAATCGAACCACCAGTATTATTTGTACAATCCAAAAAATCATCAATGTAATCCATTCGTACAAAATCAGTATCTGCATCTTCTTCACCTGGAACTGCATGAATTACAAAGATTGAATCTCTATCCTTATAAACTATCCCTACATGTGAATAAGGTGAATCATTATCCATCAATAAAACTACCTGACTTACAAGACTCCGACCTTTTCGGAATATTAAGTCACCATGCTTTATAATTCGATAATCAATACCAACATTCTTAAACTCACCTAGATGGCTGAACCAAATTGTTTTAACATAATAGATTGAAAGACCAATAATTAAAAGAACAAATAAAAACAGTATTATTTTAAGTATTTTTTTCAATAGTAACTGAATAAATAAAAATATTTTTTTCTATGCAAAATATACACTAAAGAATATTTTGAAACAATATATTATTTCATTTTTTTATCTTTGTAATGTAATTCCTTTATATTTTTATAAATAGGTTTATTGGATACATTATGAAAAGATTAGTTTTAGTAATATCTATATTATATTTTTTTATTCCTACACATATTTTTTCTCAATTCGGGAGTCTGAAAGGTTTAGTATTCGATGCCGAAAGTGAGAAACCATTATCAGAAGCTACCATTAAAGTTAAAGAAAAAGATTTGACAAGCATTTCTGACAGCAACGGTTATTTTTCAATACCATCGATACCTGTAGGCAAATATACCATTGAATTTACGAAAAATGATTATCTACCGTTTAGTGTGCAAGGTTTGAGAATTGATACAACAAAACCTCGCGAATTGGAAATTGGATTGCTTCATTATTTTTATTTGGACTATTTTGATTCAATTTCTATCACCTCCAATTTATTCCCAACTGAAAATTTAGATACTCCATATTTCTTAAATCAATCTCATTTTATTTATGGTATGCAACATAACCATCATAAAGAAATTTTTGGTAAGGATATCAAAGGATATAATTATTTAACCTTTCAAGCGATTGATAAAGCTCAGACTACAGCATTAGATGGAGGAGGTTATTTCATAGGAATAAAAGCCAATCCCACTGAATCACCAATCGGTTATAAATTAAAATTATTTGGTAATTATTTAATTGAACCAACAAGAAAAACAAGTTATTGCAGTGGTTCAACATACACCGCTTTTATAGAAGCAATAAATTTAATTTTTGAATATCAAGATAAACCCCTCACAACGGAAGTTTATGAAGCAATGCGAATGCAGGAATTAGACGGTAGTCGCCGAGAAGATGATATAAAATTCTGGGGCAAATGGAATGCTGATGGTTTTGGAAATCATTTTGCTCTAATTCAATATTCTGATATGGGAAAAATAATTGAACCCAAGAATGCCTTACCGGGTGATTTTATGAATATCTCTTGGGAAAAAGGAGGTGGGCATTCTGTAATATTTCTAGGTTGGTTAATTGATGAAAACCAAGAGTTGAATGTTGCTTATTGGTCAAGTCAAAAATCAACAAATGGAATGAGCGATCAGATTGTGCCTGTTAGTAGGATCAAAGATGTAATGATAGTACGCCTAAATAAACCAGAAAATCTTTTTTCACTTGATGTAAGTAAACCTACCTCTTACGACGTAAAAGGTTACAAAATTAATTCCGAAGATATTAAATAGGTTAGAAATGGAATGTAAAAATTATAAAATAAACTTGTCAAAATGTAATTGTAACTACGAACCTTGTAGCCGTAAGGGATATTGCTGTGAATGTATTGAATATCATAGAAAAAATAATGAGTTACCTGCTTGTTATTTTTCTGAGGAACAGGAAAAGACTTGGGATAGATCAATTAAATATTTCGTAAAAATTAATTCAAAATAACTTGAACAATACTAAATGAATAAGATACTAATTATACCATCAATTGATATTCACAATCGTAAAACTGTACAAGTAATACAAGGGATACCAGAATTAAAATGTAATTGTTATGGAGATGACCCTGTAGGAATGGCTATTCTCTTTAGGAGTGAAAATGCAAAATGTTTACATATTGTTGATTTTAATTCAGCTGTAGAACATTCTCATATTAATTTTGATATCATAAAACAAATATGTGATAGTGTTATTATACCAGTTCAGTTAGGTGGAGGAATAAAGACGCTCGATGATGCGATAGAAGTTTTTAACCTTGGTATTTATCGTTTGGTTATCGGTTCATTAGCAATAACAAATTTTTTTGAATTTGAAAAAATACTAAATTATTTTGGCCCATTAAAAATTATATCAGCAATTGATGTTATGGAAAACGAGATTTATTTACGAAGTGAGCATAAAAAAACAGGAATTAATCCGATTGAATTCGCAAAAAAATTAATTGGGTTGGGAGTTGGTAGATTTATTGTATCCGATATTAAAACAACAGGAATGATGACAGGTCCGAATATTGAACTATCGAAAAATATTGGTACGGAAACCAAAGCCAAAATTACTCACGCAAGTGGCATCGGAAGTTATCAAGATTTAATTAATGTTCAGAATGCATCTGAATATGGAATTGATTCTGTAATAGTTGGCAGAGCGTTGTACGAAAACAAATTATCATGCCAAAAAATGTGGCGTATTGCCGAATCGGGAATTTTTAATTAGAGAACATATATGAAACAAAAAACAATCATTAATCAGCGAAGCAGTTTTTGGGCTAACTTGTTCAAACGCCCAACTGAAATGAGTGAGTTGAAAAATCTGTTAAAATCTATTCCAGCTTTTGAAAATCTAAATTCAAAATACTTAAATATGTTGATCAAAATTACTCATAACAGAAATTACGAAGAAAATGAGTTTGTCTTCTATCAGGGTGATCCAGGAATGTGCTTATATATTGTTAGAAGTGGAAAGGTTGTCATTTCCTATCTCAATGATAACAATACTGAAATCAATCTCGCTAATTATGAGACAGGTGACTTCTTTGGTGAGCTTGCACTGATTGATGGCGAGACAAGAGCTGCTTCTGCTTATGCGACTGAAAAAACCAATTTAACAATTTTATTTAAACCTGACCTTGATGAGTTTATTAAAAAATTTCCAACTAAAGGAATAGAAATTCAACAAGGTATTATGAAAATAATCACAACCAGATTAAGAAATCTTTACAATGAATATTTTGAATTATCAAAGAAATTATTTGGGGAGAATAAAAAATGAATGGAATAAAAAAAATATTAGTACCTGTTGACTTCTCTAAAAATTCACTAAATGCTTTGACTTATGCAAATAATTTTGCAAAATGTTTCCAATCCAAATTAGTCTTAATTTATGTTGTTGAGCCAATAATTTATCCGTCAGACTTTGGACTTGGACAGGTTTCTTTAGTTTCAAACACTCAAGAAATTATTGACCATTCTAAAGAAGAATTAGAAAAATTAGCAAAAAAAGAAGTCAGCAAACCAACCGAATTCGAAATAGTAATTAAACGTGGCAGACCATTTATGGAAATAATTGATACTGCAACTGAAATTGATGCTGACATTATAATTATTGCAACTCACGGCCATACTGGTGTTGATCATTTACTCTTCGGTAGCACAGCTGAGAAAGTCGTTAGGAAAGCACCTTGTCCAGTTTTAACGGTAAGGAATCCAGTAAAGGGATTTAACTATAAGAATAATAAATAAAAAAGGTCGCAACTTAGTGCGACCTTTTAATAATATCTCCAAATATATTTTATCTTAAACTTGCTCTAACCTTTTGTGCTGCATCACTTAATTCGCTTGCAACCAAGAAATTCAATCCTGAATTTTCAAGTAATTCCCCTGCTTCAACTGCATTAGTTCCCTCAAGTCTTACTACTATCGGAACCTTCACTCCAATTTCATTAACGGCTTCAATTACACCCTGAGCCACTCTGTCACATCGTACAATTCCACCGAAAATATTTATCAATATTGCTTTAACGTTTTTATCTGATAATATTATTTTAAATCCATTAGCAACAGTTTCCTTGTTTGCCTTTCCACCTACATCAAGGAAATTTGCAGGTTCACCACCAGAAAGTTTGATTATATCCATAGTTGCCATCGCAAGACCAGCCCCATTAACCATGCATCCTACATTACCATCTAATTTAATATAATTCAGATCGAATTTGGATGCTTCAATTTCCAAAGGTTCTTCTTCGTCTAAGTCTCTCAGCTCAGGTAGTTCAGGATGGCGATAAATTGCATTATCATCAAAATTAATTTTTGCATCAAGAGCAATAACCTCACCTTCTTTGGTTACAACTAATGGATTGAT